>JAYZLU010000100.1:0-3034 GCA_036153975.1 Thermoplasmatota archaeon
GCTAGTCGGATTCGCCGTCTGTGCGGGTACGGCAGTCCTCATTGTGCGCACAATCGCACTTCTCCCGGGTTCGCTGTCTAGGATTCTCGGCCTTCTGAGCGTCGGAATCCGACCGAGGGCTTGGGGATTGGCCTCCGTGGTCTTTGGGTTGTGGGTCCTCACGAGCATAGTCGTCGGCCCCATAGTGTCATCGATGTGACTCCCCGCGCGACTCTCTGGGGAAATTGACCGAGAGCATCATAAGAGGGAGTTCATTCTGTCATCTACCCTTGGGGGTATAGTATAACCTGGTAGTACCGCGGGCTCCAGTTGCACGGGAATGACGACGAGTGGTTTTTCTGATGGTTTTGATGACCAACTGGAGCACCGACCCGTCGCAACCCGAGAGTGTGCGCAATCCGGGTGCACGCTAAGCGGAAGACACCCGCTGATCTGGGTTCAAATCCCAGTGCCCCCACCACCACGTGTCTCGGCGTTTCGCTTCGAAGTTGCAGATGAGCAGGTTGGATTGAAGGACTACGGCCAGTTCGTTCGCTCGATGGATGCCAAAGCGCTCAACGCGCTCCTGTGCGCCTTCCTAGTCCTTCCACTGGCTGGAAGCATAGCTCCGCCATCAGTGATGACGCTGGATGAACCGGGTCTGCAGTTGATTGAATATGGTCAAACGACTATTGTGCCAGCACAAGCACCCGTGACTTGGGACAACCCAGGCCCATGGTGGGGATGGGCCTCCTTAGACGCTGACAGGAACGGCATCCACGATTCATTGCAAACAGCCTCCGGGCCCGTCAACGTCGGCCTTTCGTACGATCGCCCCGTCACCGATTCCAACCGTGAACAACTTACCCTCCTAGGCCATGATATCCACCTCGAACTGCCAGTTGTGGACGCGTTGCTGATTGGAGACATAGATGCCTCACAGATCTACGTTCTAGCTCAACTCGATGGAGTGATAATGGTCGAGCGCTATGGCTCCCTCGTCTTCTATGGCGATGTCCAGACCCCTGCGGTCAAGGCGCGAAACTCGACCGAATACCCATCGGGGGCTTGGGACCTCGGAGTCAGCGGCCAGGGGGCCAACATAGCTCTCACCGACACAGGAGTAGACAACGAGCATCCCGGCCTCTCAAGCAAGTTCGTCGCAGGGTACGACGCCGTTTGCTACATGCACACCGACCCACAGTGTCTGCTCGCGGGCGGGCGCGAGGAGGACGGCTCCTTCGACCCAGATGACGGCAACCAGCACGGCACCGCGTGTATGGGAATGGCCAGCGCCACAGGACTGGAGTCCGATGGTAGCCAGTCCAATTATTACGGTGCGGCTCCGAACGCTTCCCTCATCGATGTGCGCATAGGAACTGACGTCGGTGCAGGCCCCTTCGAGAATTACCTACTCGAGCAGGAGTTCTACGAGTCGGCCATGAACGGCCTCCAGTGGATAATCGACCACAGTGATGATGCATGGCCCGGAGTCGATGAAGCCAACCACGGCATCGACATCATCTCCTTGTCATGGGGCATCACCAGCCATGAGAACGGAGGCTCTGACGGTACCGACATGCACAGCAGGATACTCGACGAGGCCATGTTGGCGGGCGTGACTGTGTCGAACGCCGCCGGAAACGACGGCCCCGACAACGACGGACTATCGGGAATGAGCGCTTCCTCCCTCTCGATTACTGTCGCCGCCACCGATGACCACAACACCGTCGACCGCTCCGACGACACCATCGCATCCTACTCGTCGCGCGGGGAGCGCAGGGACAACGGGGACGGCAACCCCCTGAACGAGCTCATCCCCGAGATTAGCGCCCCAGGGACTAACATCATCCAGGCCGAGGGATGCGTCACCAGTGGCGGCTGTAACAACTTCCTCGGAGGAGATGCCTCTGGGAACACCTACAGTGGTAGGGGAAGCGGGACCTCGTACGCCACTCCTTCAATCAGTGGAGTTGCAGCTCTAGTCATCGAGGCGAACGCAAACCTGACGCCACTCCAGATCAAAGAGGTCCTCAAGCAGACCGCAGAGCGGCTCGGCGAACCGAGCGCCCCAGATGTGGACCCATACTGGAACCGGGACTTCGGTTACGGCTATGTTGATGCGCATGCCGCAGTCACGTTGGCATTGTTTCTAGCGGCCACCGACCAGACTGAGTCTATCGACGCGAACCTGCAGAACCACTTGCTCAGCGTCATCGACGCCAACGGCACCATCAACGTCACGGGCCATGCTTGGGGTCAGTTAGGGGGCATCGAGCGTGTCGAATACCGCATCGATGGTGGGGACTGGCATGAGTCGACCTATTCGGCTGAGCCCGCAGAGATCGGAGCGCTCACCCCATTCTTATGGCATGTCATCCTGGACCCAGACAAGCTTAGCGAGGGTGCCCACGAGATTGAGGTCAGAGCAATCTCGGGGGCGAGCAACTCATTACCCGTCCTAGCGACAGTGCACGGGCACTCCAGTGATGGTACCCAAACGTCCCTGCCACCAATCATTATCGCAATACTCGCTATCGTCTTCATTATTTGGGGCGCATCCATGGTGCTCGTCAAAGTTAGATCGGACGAGGAGATAGACGGGATCATATCCAGCATAAGACTCCCATCCGCTGAGATTATAGATGCCGAGATAGTGTCCGATATCGAGGATTCCAAGCCCGATTGAGAGGTCCTCTGGCCGCCTTGTTCAATACCTAGTACATGCGTCCACAGGTCATGGTGCGATTCTCGGACCGTGCCAACAGCATCCGCCCGACGGGCGTGCGCAGGATGTTCGACATGGCGGGAGACGAAGCTGTGCAGTTCGGGCTCGGCGAGCCCGACTTCCAACCCCCTCCAATCGCTATCGAGGCATTCACCAGAGCCATGGAAGAAGGGAAGAACAAATACACTTCCACAGCTGGCCTGCCCGCACTGCGCAGCAAGATAGCTGAGATGTGGCGCCACCGCATTCCAAATCTCGACGAATCGAACGTTTGCATCACCATGAGCGGCACAAATGCCATCCTAGACGTCTTCCTCGCGATTGTAA
>JAYZLU010000101.1:0-5982 GCA_036153975.1 Thermoplasmatota archaeon
CGCTTCCCGTTCTGACCTGTCATTTGACTCGAGGTAGCCACTCATCTGTGGGAGAGTGCGCTCCTCGCCGTCGAAGTCGACGGTCATCGCACCGTTGATCGCCTGAGCCTCGGTGACGAGCTTGGTCTGCTCCACCCCAAGGGGGATGTTCTCCTTGCGGAAGACCTCGACATCCGTATTCATGGCTCTGATCATCAGGTCGTACCTGCCGGGCAGATCGTTGAGAGATGGGTGCTCCACTATCCTCCTGTTGAGGGCGTCGGAGAATTCTGAGAGTTTCGGTCTGACATTGCTGACAAAATCTAGGAAGGACGCTCTCTTCTCCTCGCTCTCGGTGTCGCAAGTCATTCCGATGTAGAGTAGTGCGCCTGCCTCGGAGATGTGCTCTGCGAGATGGGACGCGTCTCTGATTAGCCCCTCAAGGCAGTTTGAGCAGTTCAATTCCCTTTCTAACAAGTCATTGACAAGTGGCTCGATGTTCTCCCAATGGGTGGCATCTAGATTGTCGGGAACGAATTGCCCTACCATCTGAAGACCTCATTTTCGATGAGGCTGAGGCCCTAGAGGGAGTGGCCCCTCCTCCCTGCTCCACTTCGTGCACTTCCATTCCTCAACCGCTGAGGTCACCTTCTGGCGGATCTGATCAAGGTCGGGATGCCCCGGATTGTTACGCTCGACCCAGCAGGCAGTGCAGAATCTCTTGCGCTCATGGTCTAGGAAGTTGCCTGGCGTACATGCAACGCTGCACTGTACGCATGACCCGAAGCCGTGGAACTTCGCCATTGGACCCAGTGATTGCTCCGAGTACCCGACTATCAATTTGACCCCTGCAACTCAAACTCATCGCATGTCGGATAGGGCCATGTGCGACATGTAGCACTCTTCTATCCTCCACAGTGGGAGTCCGCTCTCATCAGTCTTAGCTTCGAGTCTGAGAAGCCCCTGCTCACTGGGCACCGGTCTCTTGGGCATCAGTGATCCCCCGAGGTGCTCGATCAACCGGTCGGCTTCCAGGCTCATGTCGATATAACTCGTTCTCGGGATCTCATAGTCGCCGAACTCCTCTCCCGGGGCTGCTTCCGGAAGTGATACGATCCATGCCGCCACGTCACGCTCCCTGAGGCCTGCCCTCTCAAACGCCTTGGATATCTGATGGGTCCCTGAAATCAGTCGGAGGAACTCAGCATCGGGCGAATTTGCGACCATGGATCCAGATTCCTCGCCCCTCTTCAGAGCATACCACGTCGTCCATAGGTGAACCTCGCTGGCCACGACCTCGAAGGCTACCAGTAACCACCTATTGCTCGGTCGCCATTCGTTGAATACCGAAACGACCGATTGGACGTCTTCCACTGGACGGGGGAAGCTCACTCCCCCAGCCGGGAACCATGGCACGGGGTGGCCGGTGTCCATGCCGGGCGATGGAGTCTGACGGAAGAATGTGATTAGCGACGTCGCTTGGACGATTTGCTCGCGGAGCTGACGAGATTCTCAACGAGTTGGGGGCTCCATCCACGAAGGTCGGCCAACCGCCCTCGATCCCTCTCGGTCAGCATGGAAACGTCAGATGCGCTAGACACCCCGAGCGTGTCGGTCAGCTCCCTAGCCCTGACCCTTCCGACGCCTCTGATGGCGACCAGTCCAAGGATGTCGGCCTTGCAGCCGAATCTCACTCTGCGATGGGTTTCATCTATTGACTCGAACAGGGTCTTGTGGGCATTCCGATCGATCTTGGCGAGCCCTTCGTCCTCTGCCAATATTCTACGCGTGGCGAAGAGCAGCCACTCCAACAGTTCGACACGGCTGCGTAGGTCACCTGGTTGGACCCCCCATTCCTCTTCAATGGCATCCATGCTCTTCTCCTCGATCCAAGATTGGATAACCAAGACCCCCTTCATCCTCCGCTCTTCCTCGAGGTCGACCGCCTCGGCAAGCAACTCCCTCTCATGTCCGTGCAATGCAGCCTGAATTGGGTCGTAATCGTTCTTCCTAGGCCAGAGCGGTAGAAAGTCAGGGGTGCAAGCAGCGAGGTGAAGGAGGCTCATTGGTGAGACTTGGCCAATTTCATCCTCCCCGGAGAGGATGCTCATTGCCCGCCTGAGCCCGTCGTGGATGATTCTCCCTGAGATTGGGTTCAGGTAGAGTCTTGCGATCCTCGACCCCAGCCCGGTCGAAGCGTAGGTCATGGTCGCAGGCTCAGGGAGGCCTGATTCCGCAGTCTCGTACAGACTAGCCTTACGGAACCCGAAAATCGCAGGTCCTTTCCTAGGTGTGAGGCGACGACGACGAGACTCTTCCTTCGGGAAGACGTCCAGACCCGGTATCCCCGAAGCGGAGTCGGCCCAGGATGGCATCTCGTCTTCCCAGTCCTCGTCCATGGGCGACTCGACATCGCTCTCCAGAATCCTCTTCCTCACTTCCTCCGATTCCCCGGTCCTGTCAATCATGCCATTGTTCGCTAGCCAGCACAGCACGTCATCCACTCTAGCCTCCAGAGTCTCTGGCTCCATCTGCGTGGCGAGGAAGGTTTTCCTGAAGAAACGAGTGATGGAATCCCTGTCATCAATGCCCGCTGTTGCGATTAGAGAGAGCATGTGGGTCAGCAGGGCGCCGTCCTCCTCGGCGTGGAGTGCGCTGGGGTTCGCCAGCTTCGAGGTGACTTCCTCTGGCTCGCCTCTGAGGTACCTCTCGACCAAAGCGCCCTCCTCCCCCATGCCCTTTGAGACTAGAAAGGCCTCCCCGTAGTCGTCGTATCCTGGTCTGCCTGCTCTCCCCATCATCTGCCTCACCTCCATTATTGGCAGTGGCATGCTCCTAGCAGCAATCGTGCTCCATCTCCGTGTGTCTCGGACCACTACCCTGCTGGCGGGGAGATTGACCCCCTGAGAGAGAGTTGGTGTGGCGACAACGCACAACAGCTGCCTGTTTCTGAAGCCGTTCTCAACCAGCTTCCTTTGCGTGGCCGTCAGCCCTGCGTGATGGAAGGCGACCCCTCCGCGGACAGCGTTAGAGAGCCCCTTCACCATGGCAGAACCCCCCTCCTCACGGGAAAGGCTGTCAGCCATCCGATCCCAATCCTCAACGGCCTCCGCAGTGATGTTCGCGCCACCTTCGGCGCTTCGTCGTCTGAGATGCTTGGAAAGCTCCCTTGCTTCCTTCTGGGCCGCAGACCTCGATGAGACGAATACCAGGAGCTGCCTCTTGGATTCTACAGTGTCGTCGAGTACAGCGTGGAGATTCTTCTGAGTACCGCCCTCGAGGTGTTTGGGTTCGGGCAACCCGCCCCCCTTGTCGTCTAATGGGCTCTCGACGGAATGGTATCTGAGGTCCAGTCCCGTCAGCGTGCCCGAATAGAGCGTCACAGGCCTCCAGTCAGAGCGAATCAATTTGGCATCTAACCATTCTGCCATCTCTCCGGCGTTGCCGATGGTGGCTGAAAGAGCCAACAATTGAGCATCGCTTCTCCTGTGGCGTATCCTCGAGAGGAGAATCTCCAATGTAGGACCCCTGCTGGGGTCTTGCAACAAGTGGAACTCGTCTGCGACTACAATGCCGATGTCATCCAAAATCGACGGCCTCCCTCTCAGCATAGAGTCGAATTTCTCACTGGTGCAGACGAGAATGTCGGCGTCTTCGATAGCGCCCATCTCGCCGCTCCGATCACCTATCGCAAGTCCTACTGTGAGCCCGACGCTCGAGGAAATCTCCCTCAGTTCCTCGTATTTCTCAGACGCCAGTGCCTTGAGTGGAACGATGTAAACTCCCCTCGAGCCCTCCAAGTCATTGGCCAACCTGTGTGCGAGTGTAATGTGGGCCACTAGGGACTTGCCGCTCGCCGTAGGTATGGCCAGCATCAGGCTCTTGCCGCTGAGCGCGTGCGGCAAGGCCTCTGCTTGGGGCGGGAACAGGCGCTCTATGCCCCAAGACTCCTCGAGCATCGCTTTCAATCTGGGATCGATGTCGAAATCACTCAGACTAGGCATCTCACCGACTCCCCCATCATCCATAGGGGGACTTGGATTCGGCCGTTCTAAAGGATGCCGAGTCGATGGTCAGTTCCATCTGTGATAGGCCGGATGGCCCTCCTTGACTGCGACGAACAGACCCTCTCCTGTCGCACAGACCTCCCCATCGGCGGCCAACTCCATCCTGATGCTAGCCCTGGCACCATCGATACTGACCACCTTGCCCTTCACTTGCAACTTCACTCCATGGGGGGTCGGTCGCCTGAGCTTGATGCTGTAGGATGCGGTAACCGTGCACGGGGGCTCTGATGCGCCAGACTGATCCATCAGCGCCATAGACGCAGTCCAGTTTCCATGACAGTCAAGCAGGGTCCCGATAATTCCGCCGTTGATCATCCCTGGAAACGCTTGATGCTCGTCCCCAGGGTCAAACTCCATCTCGAGCCCCCCTTCGGTTCGGAAAGACCTGATTCTGAGACCCTTCTGATTTGCCGGGCCGCAGCCGAAGCAGATGCTGCTTGGGGCATGCCTCTCTTGGACCGATTGCCCCGTCCCAGAACCCATGATGCCACTTGGGGGCCCATGGGAATTGAATGATTCCCATTGCCAGTCTTGCGCATCATATTAATTCGCCAATCCATCCCGGGCACAGTGAACGTGGACGAACCGACCGACGGCGAAGCGCAGGCTAAACCCGCCCCTGCGAAGCCGGCTCCGAGGGCGAAGCGAAGGCGCTACGCCCCCATCAAGATCGCCAACCAGATTCCGATGAAGAGGAGGATGGAGATTGAGAAGGCGCTCGGGGAGGTCGGGGAGACGCCCAAGAAGTGGTCTAGGAACGGGGGGACGAAGAATCACAACTTCCTCAGAAAGAGAATCAAGCCCGGCACGATCAGACATCTGGAATACGACCTACTGGAGGTAGAGATCGGGGAGTCCTGGCCGATTCCCGTGAGCGTTGTACACGGCTCCAGACCAGGGCCAGTGGTGACCTTGCTCGGCGCGGTCCACGGAGACGAGCTCGTCGGGCCACTCGCACTCACCTACCTTTGCGGACCCAACTTCATGGGGGAGGACCGGGTCATCGACCCCAGTGCCCTCGCGGGCACCCTCAGGATCGTCCCGATAACCAATCTTCCGGGATATCGCAGGAGGGTCAGATACTTCCCAGATGGCAGGGACCTAAACCGATCATTCCCCGGCAATCCGGACAGCAACACCACATCGAGGGTCGCCCATGGATTGTGGACGAAGGTCATTTCAGGCAGCGACTACATCGTTGATTTCCACACTGCCGCCAAGGGAAGGACCAACATTCCTCAGATTCGGGCGAACCTCGCCCACCCAACAAGCAATCGCACTGCAAGGGCATTTGGCATCGAGACCATCCTCGATAGCAAGGGCCCGAGGGGATCGCTCCGACGCGTGGCCAACGACAATGACGTCGCTTGCATCACTTTCGAGGGAGGGGGCTCCGACGAAGCCGACCCGGAATCAGTGCAGATATCGATGTATGGGACTATCAACCTCCTGAGAAGCTTGCGGATGCTTCCTGGATATCCCAGCAAGCCTAGGTTCCGAATACTAGCCTCGGGCTCGGTCTGGATCCGTTCCGACCAAGGCGGCTTGCTCGACGTCCTCGCTCCGGCAGGGAGCTTCGTCGAGGAGGGGGAGATCGTCGCGACCGTGACCGATCCGGAGATACCGGGAGAGAGCCATGACATGACATCCCCAATCCGCGGCCTACTGATTAGCACCGCTACGCACCCATTCGTCAACTCGGGCTCCCCGATCGGTCACTTGCTGCCTGTGAGAAGGGGCGTTACGACGCTCAGGAGGAGGCTGGACGAGGAGGGCTGCCTGATCATCAGCGGTTCGGACGGGGATCCTCCTTGGAGGGAGGACGAGGACATCGAGGACATCGCGGTCTTCGGAGAGTGGTCCGGGGGTTCGCCCGATGCAGAATGGGGCCCTTCGGAATCTACAGACGAGGAAGAGGACGACAGCTAGTGAGCTA
>JAYZLU010000102.1:0-5044 GCA_036153975.1 Thermoplasmatota archaeon
TCCCCTGTCCGACTGAGACAGCTCGACCTCGCAGCGAGCGAAGTTCTCGGTCCTGCCCCTCACCCTGTCGTGGAAGATTCCCGTGCCGTTGTCAGGGTGCCTGAGGAAGTCCCGGCGACGCCACGGCCTGTCATCCATCGCACTGGACAGCGGCGAGACGTGGGGCATGAACCAGTCCAGATAAGACCCGTCGCCGAAGTGCATCATGCCCCAGAACCACGGGAAGGTCGGCGCCTGAACGGTGACCTTCTGGAAGTACGCAGTGCCCTCCGCCGACTCGCCGTCGACCTTGAGTCTGCACCTCATGCCTTGGAGTCTGAGGATGTCGTATCCCATGCCGAGAGAGTACTCGTTGTTCTTGTAGGTGACATGGCTGGTCGGGCCCCACCACGGGGTCAGCTCGGCTTCGAAGGTCGAGGGGGCCCCCCTGGCTCTGGCCTCTCGGTCGCTGGACAGGCTCATCCACATGCCCGTGTTCCCCGGCAGCATCCCCAGCGACATGTCCTCTCGTTCGATCGGGACGATGGCACCGGCACCCTCGCCTGAGCCCTCGCGCGGCCACAGCGGGTGATTGTCACCGACGACGGCCATCCGGCACTCCCTTATCGTCAGGGGCTCGTGCATCGTCTCGCCATCGTACCACCAAGCGCACACCATCCCCGGAATGACGAAGCCGCCGTGCTCGTCCTTGTGCATCCTCGAGCCCGGCTTCCACCAGTGCCCGCTGACGCGGATCGCCTCGGTCTCCTTGGTCGACCACAGCGTCATCAGCTGGCGGGTGTGTCCGGGGTTGCTCGGGTCCGGGACGAAGATGATCACCCAATACCACCACCATGACAGGCGGTGGATGGGTGGCATCACATCGAGGCTCCAGAGGGAGGAGAAGTCGCCCTCGAACCTCTTGGGTGCCCCTTGCATGACGCACCCTCACATGATCTCGCGCCTGCTGAAGACCGACTGGCCGATGGCCATCATCACCACGGTCACCGACATCAGCGTGACCACGCTGACAAGCAGGGCGACAGCGGCCGATTGGGTGCCGAAGGTGTGGACGGGGGGCTGCCAGAAGAACGAGAGGCCGGTCTCGATGCCGTAAGCGGCTCCAATCTCCGCCCACTGCAAGGTGTCGGGCCATGCTATCAGGACGATGGCATCGATCATCTGGAGTGCCCAGTGGGTGATCGAGATGCTCGAGATGGCCCAATTGGGGTTGATGATCGAGAATGTGCCCATCATGAACTCCCACACTCCGAACACGATGCAGACGTACACGCCGTACTTGGGGGAAACCAGGCCCATGGTGTTGAACATCGCCCCGTAGGCTGCTAGCACGAAGGTGGTGGCCAGGCCAATACCGAGCCACACGGGCAGGTCAGAGAGCCTGAATATCTGGTCGCCGGGGCCCAGCGTGGCGGTGACTAGCCCCATTACCAGCGAGAGTGCGAGCACGTAGCTGCCTGCGACGAACATGTATCCCATCAGCCTGTAGAGGATGAACTCGCCCCGGTGAATCGGCTTGGATAGCAGGAAGTGAAGGGTGCCGCTCTCGGTCTCGTCCCTAACCAGTCCCAGGGCCAGGAAGAGCGGGATGAAGAGGCCGAGGAGGATGACGAACGCCATCTTGCCGACGCCTATGATGAAGGTCCGGTGGCTGAGCTCGCCGATGTACACCTCGTCGTTCGGGTCCTCGTCGACGTAGGAGTCCGCAGTAATCCGCCGCACCTCGTTGCCGTCCGCATCGACCTCCCAGAGGACGTCGCACCTGATGCCGTTGCCATTGTTGTCGTCGTCGAACTCGCCGTTGCTGTCCCACTCGAGGAACCAGTCCCCCTCTTGGCCCGGCAACCAGTCGACCCTCAGGCAGTCGCCGTCGTCGTCGTAGCCGTGGCTGCCCGATAGCCTGTCGCCCGCGGGGCAGTCGACGCGGTTACCATTTGAGTCGAAGCAGTCGATGTCGTCCTCGTCGATGTACATCTCCGGGGAATCTGGTACGACCTCGAACGGCTCGGTGTAGTAGCCCCAACTGAGGAAGTTACCCTCCGGGACTAACACCGTCCCCTCTCCCTTCCACTCCCCGTAGATGTAGTACGCGCCGTCCTCGAAATCGCAGGCCGTGCCGAAGATGGGGTACCAGTCGTCGTATATCTGACCCGATGGGCAGTCCTCCGTGGTGTTCCAGTCGACAATGTCCGACCAGGGGCCTTCCCCCCTGTACTCCAGATCCACCCAAACCGGGTCGAAAAGGGCCTGCCCGCTCCACGTCTTGTTGCCGTAGAACGTCCTCAACCCGTCATTCCAGCCTATCGAGCTCTCGCTGACGTACTCGCTCGAACCCGGGTAGTCAGTGGTGTCGAAGTCGCTGGTCCCGTACTTCATCTCCTGGCCTAGCGGATACCCGTCGCTGTCCTCGTCGACGCTGTCGCCGTCGTTGTCTATGGGCTCGAAGGCGTTCCGCACGGAATCGATGTAGAAGGCGAGCAGGAGCACCATGAGCAGGACTCCTACGCCTAGGACCACCCAGGTGGAGACGCGGTGCCTGAGCTGCCTGACGGTCAGCTCCACGATCGCCCCCGCCTTGCGATCCAGCCTAGTCCAGACGGTGTTCGTCAGGTCCAGCCCCTTCCTGTCCATCACTGGGCACCCCCTATCAGGTATCCCAAGAGGGACTCGAGGTTGTCGTCGGGGTTCTCAATGGTGGAAATCGTCTGCTTGGATTGGACGATTATCGAGGGGAGCACCGAGTGGGCGGCCGAGAGGTTGTTGGTCTGGATCTCGAGCTCGCCTTCGCTGGGGAACCGGACGCCGTAGACCGGATCCTCCTTGATGAATAGGTTCGCTAGGCTGCGCGGGTCCTCACATCTGATTAGGATCCTGTGCGGGTGCTTGTCCAGGAGGTCCCTTATCGCATGCAGGTTCCCTATGGCTAGCAGTCGACCGTTGTGTAGTATTACGATCTGCTCGGTGATTCGCTCTATCTCCTCGAGGATGTGGCTCGAAACCAGCACGGTCTTGCCCTGGTTGCCCAGCTCCCTGATCACGCTCATGACGCTCGTTCTGGCGATGGGGTCGCATCCTTGAAGCGGCTCGTCGAGGATGATCAAGTCGGGATCGTGGACCAGGGCGTGGGCAATCTTCACCCGTTGTCTCATCCCCTTGCTGTACTTGCCGAGCTCCTTGTGCATGACATCGGCTAGCCCGACGAAGTCGAGGACGTGGGCCGAGCGCTCGGTCGCCTCCTCCCTGGTCATGCCGTGCAGGCGGGCAAGCGTGGTCACGAAGTCCAGGCCGGTCATCCAGTCGTAGAGCCGCTCCGACTCGCTGACATAACCGACTCGGCGGTAGGGGGCGGTGTTCGACCATGGATCCACCCCGAACAGGCGAACGGACCCCTGGCTGGGCTTCAGCCGCCCCATCAGGAGCTTGAACAGTGTGGATTTGCCAGCGCCATTGGGCCCGAGGATCCCAGTGACGCCTCCGTCTATCGCCAGTGAGACGTCGTTGATCCCGATGACCTGCCCGTACCACTTCGAGGCCTGGTCTATCAGCACGGCCGGTGACTTCTGAGCCCCTTCCGTCATTCTCTCGTCACCTCCAATGACGATACCCTAGTCACCAGGAGCCCTATCGAAATGGCGTTCATGAAGATGAGCGAGACCACCGAGAAAGAGAGGGGGTGGTCGTAGTTGTACGGGATGCCAAGGAGGAACTGTCCGAGGTGCGCTAGGCAATCGTAGGGGCTCAGGACGTAGAGGAACGTGGTCTCGAACTGCAGTTCGACGAGCAGCGAGACCAGCTTGGTTCCGTAGATTACGCTGAGGAAGCCGATGGCGGCGAAGAAGCGGCTCTGGCTGATGCTGGAGAGGGCGAGGCCGATGGAGGTGTAGGTAATCACGAGGATGATTCCAGCCAGCATCCCACCCATGAACATGGGCAGCGTGTCAGCCAGGTAGGCCCAGCCCTCGCTGCGGAAGACGATCGCGCTGGTGTAGTATACGAAGTAGGAGAACACGATGACGAAGCCGAGAATCACGGCTACGCTAAGGTACTTCATGGCCGTGTAGTCGAGTCTCGTGACGGGGCGTGAGAAGTAGATTGCGCTCGTGCCGTGCTGCCTGTCGTCAGAGATCATCCCGCCGACGACGAGCGCGGTCAGTAAGGGCCAGAAGCAGAGGTTGCGAGGGAAGTAACCCAGCACCTGACCCCACAAGTTGTACCGGTTGATGCCCCACATCTTGGAGAGGAAGCCGCCGTCCTCCCCACCGAGGAGGGATGACAGGAAGAGCATGGGGACAGGAGTTAGGGCGCCGAGGAAGATGACGAGGATAATCAGGCGGACCATCGGATGGTAGTGCCGGTGGCCCTTGCTCGTGAACAGACCGTAGACATGGTGCCTGAAGATGGCGTAGTTCCTCATCCACCTCGGTCCGAGCTCGCCCTCCCAGGGGCGGTACCTCTGGTCGAAGATCGTGCCGAGGCTAGCTTGGCGCTTGGCTACCACGGCAGTGGCGTCCTCGTCCCCGTCACCGGCTCCGAAGGCGACCTCCATCAAGGTCCTGCCACCCTCGATGTCTACTTCGTCCTCGGGCACTCACCCACCTCCGGTGTGCTCGGGCGTCATGAGCTCCGAGGTCCCCTTGATCCGGGCGCCAAGCTTGTCCATGATCAGGAGGAATACGTCCTCTAGGTCCGGCTCGTACTCCCTCATCTGGCGGACTTGCACATCGGCCGAAACGGCCGCTTCGAGGACCTTCCGGATGGTGGAGTCGTCTTCCAGATTGATGCGTATGACGCGGCCCAAACGACGTATTGACAGGCCCTTCGAGATGAGCTCATGCTCCATCTTGCTAGCGCCACCCCATACCACGATCTCGATCTCTCGCTCGACCTGGCTGACGAGCTCGTCGATGCTACGCTGGACCACGATGCGCCCCTTGTGGATCAGCACGATTCGGTCGCATACCTCCTGGACGTCGTCCATGACGTGGCTGCTCATCAGAACGGTTCGGTTGCCCTCTTTGACCGTTCTTCTCAGGGTCTGCAGCAT
>JAYZLU010000103.1:0-3542 GCA_036153975.1 Thermoplasmatota archaeon
GGCTTCCCGCCACCACCACCCCCACTCGGCCTCGAGGACCTGGCTCCTGACTTTGGAGTAGGGGAACTTCCTGACGACGAGGACCCCACGATTGGTGACGGGCAGCAATCACCACCCCCTCCGCTGGACCTCCCACCCTCCACTGAAACGGACTACTCCGAGAGCCAGATCGAAACCGACGAAGACTCATTGGGCGACGAGTACAGCATTTCCCCTCCACCACCACCGAGTTTCGACATCCCAGTTCTGTCGGAGGACTCCTCCCTCCCTCCCCCACCCCCTGGATTCGATCGGCCCCCACCCCCTCCACAGTTGGATCTCGATTTCATCGTGGATGATTTAGAGTCGGAACAGGAAGAGGTAGTGGACGAGGAAGACTCTGAAGCCATCGACTTTCTTTCAATCGACTCGCTGACGGACTCCCTCTCACTACTGGGTGGCGATTGGCCCGAGCCTGTGTCCGTGACGGAGCCAGAGCCCGAGACGGAGGCCGAGCCTGAACCGAGCCCCAAACTAACCTCCCAGGTCGCCGAGGCAATCGACTCCTTCGGACTTGTCCTTGACTCTGAAGAGCAGCAGTTTGTCAAGGTTGAGGCAGCCAGACCGTCTCCCTTCCTGAGGCCTTCTACCGAGGTCGACTCAATCCCCGGTGACAAACTCCATGCCACCCTCAGCGAGACCGAGAAGGCTATCCTGAACCCGGATGGTACCGTCAGGCGTCAGTTCATCGATGGTGAGCTAATTCTGAGGAACGCGAGCAAGAAGCACAGAGCCTGGGATATCGAGGTTCACTTGGAGTCCATCGAGTCCACGGACTTCGGTGATAAGCTCTCTACGGTGAAGGAGCTAGATGCCACCGAGGACACGGTGATACCCTATACTGCGTCCGGGCCGAGAATGCTCGTCCTCAGAGAGAGCATCGACACCGAGCCCAGCCGGGACAAGGAGTCCAGCCTATCTCTCGTTTTCTCTGACAACCCCCAAGATATCGACATCACCATCGAGATCGAGAACGTGTCCCCAGTGCCGCTCTACGACGTTGAGGTCAAGAGGGCAGTCCCCACTTCCTTCAGACTCCCCGATGACCGTGTTTACAGCGTCGAGGACGACTCGATAGTCTGGGACATCGGCAGGCTGAACATCGGTGAGAGCCGCACCCTCTCGGTTTCAGCCGAAGTCATGACCGACGCGATTGACAAGATTCGCGCGGGCGTATGCTCGACGACTTACTCAGCCGAGGCTACGGTGTCCAGGGCTCGTTTCGACAGGGTTCACAGCTCGGGTCGGCAGTTCTCCTATGTGAACGCCATAGAGGACGACCGGCCCGGAGTATGGCACTGCACTTGTGTGTTCGAGAACAAGTCTTCCTTCGTGGTCGCCCTCTCCGGCGCGACGGTCAAACTCATTGGAAGGGAAGAGCCGATTCTTGATGTCTCTGACATTCGCCAGGACGTTCCCCCTGAGGGGAGGTGGGACTCGATGGTGAAGCGTTTGGAGTCGGAGGACCAACCGAGCTTCACGCAGGAGGTACGGTTCTCCATCCTGCCTAGGGTCTCTGTTCAGTCTACGGGAACCGTCGAGCTGAAGGAGCAGCAGCTAACTGTGCTGGATGCGATTCTTCAGAAGAGGTACGACAAGTCCCGAATCAAGTCCTACGTATCCTCTGACGTCGAGACCGCGGTCACGTTGGAGAACACAGGTTCTTCCATCATCAATGTGATAAGGATCCTCGATGACATCCCCGGCATCTTCGAAACCCCCTCGATGGAGCATATTACCATCGAAATGGAGGGCTCGGAGCTGAATGACGACCAGTATCGAATTGACATTGTTAACGGAATCCAACTAGAGGAGAAGCATATTTCCCCTGATAGCGAGGGCCACGGCCTGCGTATTACTGTCGGAACGTCGGCTCCACTCGGACTCCAGCCAGGCAAGACGCTGGTCATCAGGTACCCTCTCCACGCTCCAGACCCATCGCCTCGGAACAAGATGCTGGCGGCGCCGATCAGGGTCGACTTCAGCTCGGAGAGGTTCGGGCCGGTGGCTACTCGAATGGTCGAACGACCGCCCAGAATACGCGTCGTCCATCGAAGGAGGAACATTAGTACTGGCAAGGAGGTCTTCCCCGGGGGTGCGCCGGGACGATACGAGATCCTACTGATGTTCCACAACAACTCGGACAGCGCCCTAGAGGACCTCGCGCTCCACGACGTCGTCCCGGGGACCTTCACGATCGAGGGCTCCACTGTCCGCTCCGATAAGGAGGGGGAGAGGGACGCCTCTATGACCAAGGAGTCGGCTCGTGAAGGTACCCAAGTCACCTGGGCTGTCGGCAGGATCCAGCAGGACGAGCGCGTAGAGGTGCTGTACTCCATACAGGGCGACCCGGAAGCCGAGTACAAAGTAACGGACGCCCAGGACTTCCATGGCGCCACCTTCGGAAAAGAGGTCGACGAGGAACCGAACGTTCCGGAGTGGGTCGAGCGAGACGAGCCCAAGCCCTTACCACCACCTTCCAAAGCCTACGTTGATGGCATCGAGGCCGACCACACCGAGGACTATACGGCCCATGACGAGGACAGTTCCGATGAAGATGTGGCAGAGGAGGCCCAGGACTACGAGCCCGATGAGACCGAGGAGGAAGAGGCCGAGCCCACCCCACCCGGGAAGTCCTGTCCTGCCTGCGGTGGGGAAGTGGGAATCGGGGCTTCGCTGTGCTCGGTTTGCGGTTTCACCTTCTCCACGTGAATGAAGCCGTTGCGGAATCGCCCACCGAAGCGTTATTCTTGTCGCTTTTAGCCGTATGCACATGGCCTCAGCGCAAGCCGGTGGTGACGCTCATGCCGATGCCATGTCGTCCATGATGCTCCCGATGCTCTTTCTTCTGGGCATGATGGTGCTACTGATGGTGAATCCGGGCATACGCATCGCACTCTCCGGCGGCGCTGGATCCATCATCGAGCCAATGTTGCCTTTCCACCAAGAGTACTTCGTGCCCACCGTGTTCATCATCGGCTCTTCCATCATGGTCGTGAACACGGTGATTAGATCGTTCTTCATGGACCCCCTGCAGCAGGCTCACTTCTCACACAGGAGCCGCCAGATCGGCAAGCAGCTGAGGGAGGCAAGGATGGCAAGGGACACTGCGAGGGCAGATAAGATGCAGACGATGCAGATGGAGATGATGCCTGAGCAGATGCAGATGCAGTCATCTATGATGAAGCCGATGATGTTCACGATGGTATTCATCATAGCCATATTCAGCTGGATGGCAGAGTCTGTAGAGGCTTTCAAAGTCGGCTTCGTCAGCTTGCCTTGGAAGCCGATGTGGAGCTTCAACGCAAGGATCCTGTGGATCTTCCCGGCTTGGATAGCGACTTATATCGCCATGAGCGCACCTCTGGGCAGAATCATCGACCGTCACATCAAGCTCATCAGGTTCTCAAGGCACCCCCTCGTTCTGTCGGGTGACACGATTCCCGAACCCCTCATCCACATGCTAGAGGAGGAGAGGAGGCCAGACTCAGCCTCCCAGAGGG
>JAYZLU010000104.1:0-2920 GCA_036153975.1 Thermoplasmatota archaeon
GACTAGGGTGGCGCTGAATCAAGACACCCTTTCTGTGATTGATATTTTATCAGATTCATGGGATCCCTTGGTCAGTGGCACTGAGGTAATCGACAGTACATCTGTGGAGTACAGCTCAATCGGAGGGTTGGACACACAGATACAAGAGCTCCGCGAGGCAATAGAACTTCCATTTGAGAATCCTGAGGTCTTCAAGGAGTTTGGAATCGACCCCCCCAAGGGGGTCTTGCTAACTGGCCCCCCTGGTACTGGAAAAACCATGCTGGCAAAGGCCGTGGCGAACGCTACCAAGGCCACCTTCCTAGGTTTGGTCGGTGCTGAGTTGGCTCAGAAGTACATAGGGGAAGGGGGCAGGATGGTCAGGGAGCTCTTCGATCTCGCGCGCGAGAAGGCGCCCTCTATCATCTTCATCGACGAGCTCGACTCCATTGGATCTAAGCGCCTAGACACAGCAACATCCGGAGACCGAGAAGTACAGAGGACACTCATGCAACTGCTCTCTGAGATGGATGGTTTTGAATCGTTGAATAACGTCAAGGTGATAGCCGCCACCAACCGTCCTGAACTACTTGACGTGGCTCTTCTAAGGCCGGGCAGATTCGACAGGATCATCGAGATCCCCATGCCCGATGTCAATGCTCGTACAACCATATTCCAAGTTCACTCAAAATCCATGCCGCTTTTTGAGGACGTTAAATTGCGCAAGCTCGCAATCATGGCGGATGGTTTTAGCGGCGCTGAAATAAAATCCACGGCTATCGAAGCAGGCATCTCAGCAATTTCCGACGGTAGGGATTCAGTCACTAAATCCGACTTCGTATCTGCAATCAAAAAGATCGAAAGGAAGCGCCGCGAGGGTTCTTCTATGGGACCTGACGGCCTCTATGGGTAAGCAGAATCCTCATCATGCCCCATCCTTTGCTGGAAGCATGTCATCTGCTTTGATCGAGTGCGTCCCGAATTTCAGCGAGGGAAGGAACAGTTCGGTAATCGAGGAGATTTCCGAGGCTATACGCGGTGTGGAAGGCGTGACGTTGCTCGATGTCGCTATGGGTCACGACTTCAATAGGACCGTCGTGACAATGGTCGGGTATCCAGAATCGGTTCTCGACGCTGCCATTTTATCCACTGAAGTCGCAATCGATCTCATTGACATGAGCGAGCACCATGGAGAGCACGCACGAATGGGTGCTGTTGATGTCGTTCCGTTCATTCCAATCCAGGGAATCACAATGGTGGAGTGTGTAGAATTAGCGGAGCGTTATGCAGAGGCTGTTTCTGAGAGGTTGGACTTGCCGGTTTACCTCTATGCTGAGGCTGCTAGAAACGAACAGAGGGTCAGGCTTCCCGACATAAGGAGGGGCGAGTATGAAGGTCTAGAGTCGAAAGTAACCTCAATGGATTGGGCTCCTGACTACGGTCCGACCGAGTTCAAGCCAAAAATGGGTGCTACAGCAGCGGGAGCACGACAGATTCTGATAGCATACAATGTCAACCTTGACACCACCGACAAGGCCAAGGCCAACTCGATAGCGGCCAAGATAAGGACCAGTGGGTCATTATTGAAGGACGAGGACGGCGAGAAGGTGATTGGTCCCGACGGAAAGCCCCTTAGGCAGCCCGGTAGGTTCCAGTCATTGCAGGCTGCAGGGTGGATGTACAACGAAGATACGTCTCAGGTCTCGATGAACCTACTGGATTACAAGATCACTGGCCTGCATACCGTGACAGATGCAATCAGGGAGGAAGCCAGTCAAATGGGCCTCAATGCAGTTGCCGGGGAGCTGGTAGGCCTAGTTCCACTTGAGGCGATGCTGGCAGCTGGCAGGAACTACCACGATGACCATTCAACCGCAGATGAGCAGTCATTGGTCGACGCAGCCATTTCGGGGCTCATGCTAGACGTATTGGGAGAATTCAATCCCAAATCAAACATAATTGAGTGGGCAATAGAAAGAAGGGAGGAATAGTGTGAATGAAGGATATAAGGAAATTCTGAGTCGAATTTCATCATCTTCTCCAACCCCTGGGGGAGGTTCAGTTGCCGCCCTTGCGTTGGCTCACGCACATTCTCTCGCCCTTATGGTAGCACGATTGTCCAAAGGCAGGAAGATATCGGCAGATGGTGTCGAAGCCGCTGACGCCGTGATAATTTCATCTGAACCAGGTGCCGATAGAGCATTAGTTCTTGCAGAGAAGGATGCAGAGGCCTTTGACGCAGTCATGCGTGCCTACAGGCTTCCCAAAGGTGACGAAGCCGAGGTATCTGTTAGGAAAGGGGAGATCCGCAACGCTACGTGGGGGGCAGCGGCAGTCCCGTTGGAGACTGCATTTGAGGCTTGCGAACTCCTCGTTTCGATACAGAAACTGGCTGAACACGGCAATTCGAACGCTTTGACTGATCTTGCTGCTTCGGCAGAGCTTGCGAATACTGCAGCCCACATCGCAGCTATGAATGTGAGAATCAACCTAGTTTCTATTGAAGGCGAAGATGTAGAGAAAGAGGCAGCCCGAATAGAAAGGCTACTAGCGACGTCGAATGAATTAGTCGGAATCATTCGCTCCATTGTCTCGGAGAGGTTGGGCTGGTAATGGCGTTTAGCGAAGAGGTTCGAAGGGGCATTCCCGAGCAACTTCCCCCCCCACGACCCCTAGATACTTCGGTATCCCATGCACCAAGCAGGCCTCAGGTCCTGTCTGAAGCAGAGAGGAGGCTTGCCGTCGAGAACGCTTTGAGGTACTTCCCGTCGGAGTCGCATCCAACTCTCGCCCCTGAGTTCCTAGCCGAGCTGGACAATTATGGCCACATCTACATGCACAGGTTCAGACCAAAATACGAAATGCACGCCAGACCAATCTCGGATTACCCTGCGAAATCATCATCCGCCGCAGCGATAATGTTGATGATTCAGAACAACCT
>JAYZLU010000105.1:0-9506 GCA_036153975.1 Thermoplasmatota archaeon
CCACGGGTGTTCTACATGACCAGCGAGGAGCACTTCAACCGAGCCCTCGAGGACATCGAGGCCGAGCTCGACGCTCGCACCGACTGGTTCGAGTCCAAGGACAAAGACCTCGAGGCGCACCGGCTCGAGCAGCGTACCAAGTTCGACCTCGAGATGCTCAGCGAGGTCGGCTCGTGCAAGGGAGTCGAGAACTACTCGATGCACTTCGACGGGCGAAGCCGCGGCGAGCGGTCATACTGCCTGCTCGACTTCTTCGCGAGCAACGCAGCGCAGTTCCACGGAGGTGCCGAGCGCTACCTCGTCATAATGGACGAGTCGCACGTCACCCTGCCTCAGGTCGGCGGCATGCACGGTGGCGACTTCTCGCGCAAGAAGAATCTCGTCGACCACGGCTTCCGCCTGCCCTCGGCCTACGATAACCGACCACTGCGCATCGACGAATTCCAAGATCTCGTGCCCCAGATGATGTACGTCAGCGCGACGCCGGGCGAGCGCGAACTGAGGCATCTGGCCGAAGTGACTGGGCAGAAGATTCCGGAGGGGCTGTTGCACATTCAGGGCGGTGGCGGTGCACGGGCCGCGGAGCAGGAGAAGCCGCGCGAGAGGGTCACTATGGAGGCAATCTTGGAGGAGGTTCAAGGAGTGGCTAGAATGGAGATCCGCCCCACCGGTCTTCTAGACCCGAGCATCGAGGTCAGGCCGACCGAGGGGCAGGTGCAGGACCTGCTCAGCGAGATCAACGAACGCGTCGAGCGCAATGAGCGCGTGCTCGTTACGGTGATGACGATCAAGTTCGCAGAGGAGGTCGCGGGGTACCTCGAGCGAGTTGGCGTCAAGGCTCACTACCTACATAGCGAGATTGACACGCTTGAGCGTACAGAGATAATCAAGGCGCTTCGATTGGGGCACATTGACGTCATCGTGGGAATCAACCTCCTGCGTGAGGGCATAGACATCCCCGAGGTCTCCTTGGTGGCGATCTTCGATGCCGACAAGCAGGGATTCCTGCGCAACGAGCGCTCGCTGCTGCAGACCATAGGCCGGGCTGCTAGGAACTCGAACGGGTCGGTCATCCTGTATGGTGACTCTATATCGCCAGCGATGGAGGCGTCCATCGGCCAGACCATCACGCGCAGGAGGATGCAAGGTGCCTACAACGAGGAGAACGGCATCGTTCCCAAGACAATAGAGAAGGCGCTTCCGGTGATGGGGGCCGAGCTCGAGGACCTGTTCTCTGGCGTCGCAGGAACTGGCAAGAGGGGGGGTCGTCGCATGGTGGCCAAGCCTCCGGGCAGGAAGGGCCTGGAGGGCCTCGCTCAGAAGTTCAAGCTGGGAGCTGGCATTTGGAACACATCGGACTCCGTGCTCGACAACGTAAGCCAGCCCGAATGGGTGGAGGCCGCCTACGAGACGCTGGAGGGCGAGGAAGGAGACGCTACCGAGCTCATCACTCGCCTTGAGCGGGAGATGCGTCAAGCTGCAGCCAGGCTCGACTTCGAGCGAGCGGCTAGCCTGCGCGACCGGATCTTCAAACTGCAGAATGCGACCAATTGAAGGTAAATGAGCGCCGCGAGGAGCCATGGCCGACTACTCGCGGGATGACTTCGACATCCCTGTCGAAGACTACAACTTCTCAGCCGCTAGCGACGTAGGCGCCCTCATCGACCAGATGGGGAGAGCTGGTGGTTTCACAGCAACCAAGCTCGCTCGTGCTCGCGACATCCTGCGCGAGGCCATCGACAAAGTCGAACAGGAAGGAGTTCTCAACTGGATTTCCTTCCCGGCATGCCTGTGCGCGACTGGCACGCGTGGCTTCTTCATCGAGGCACTCAAGCGTAAGGCGTTCAACGTGGTCATCACGACTTGCGGCACTCTTGACCACGACATCGCTCGTACCTACCGTGACTACTTCCACGGCGACTTCAGCCTCGACGACGTCGCCTTGGGGGAGGAGGGGCTCAACAGGCTCGGCAACGTTGTCATTCCCAACGATTGCTACGGTGAAATCCTAGAGCAGGTCGTGCTTCCTTGGTTGGAGGAAATAGAAGCTGAACGCTCGACTGTATCTAGCGATAACCCTTGGCTTGGCTTCGGCTCAGTAGAGCTCTGCTGGGCCATGGGGGATCGCATCGAGGACGACTCATCACTGCTCCACTGGGTCGCCAAGCACCGAATCCCGATGGTCGTCCCAGGCTTGACCGACGGATCAATCGGGTCCCAACTGTTCATGCATCGACAGAGGAGTCCTGGATTCATGATTGACTTACTAGCCGACGAGCAGGTGCTTTCCGACCTGACGTGGACTGCGAAAGAGAGCCATGGACTCATGGTCGGGGGTGGAATCTCGAAGCATCACGTAATCTGGTGGAACCAGTTCAGAGGGGGGATGGACTCGGCGGTTTCGATAACCACTGCTCCGGAACACGACGGTTCCCTATCGGGGGCGCGTCTTCGCGAGGCAGTTTCGTGGGGGAAAATTCGGCCCCAAGCACCCCAGGTCGTGGTGGAGGGGGACGCCAGCGTCCTCCTCCCCATATTAGGTGCGGATCTGTTCAATTATGCTGGCTGAAAAGGCTGAATTCCGGGGTAACGGCTAATAACGGACCTCAACTCGGCCGGCTCATGTCAGTGAAGGACATGGTACAAGGCATGATTAACGACCTAACAGAGACCCTCGGGGACGCTGAGAAGCACGATAACGGCAACAGCGCCGCCGGAACGCGTGTACGCAAGGTGATGCAAGCGGCGAAGGGAATAGCCCAAGACGTTCGCGTCAGGGTCCAAGGCGACAAGAACAGTCGCTGAATGGTGTCATCCGCCGCTAAGCGCGATTAGCTCCATCAGGGCTGTTCGCATTGGGACCAGTGGATGCCAACCCTCGCTGCCTGCATTGATGAGCGCGTTGTGCAACGGCCCTAGGTCTGGCCTGTTGGAATGGGTCACATCGCTTGCCCTGACAGGACTCGGAACGTCGGAGAGCGATTCCGGCGTGTGAGAGTGGTGAATGGCATTGAGGTAGCGCTGCCACAACAGCCCGATCTCCTCGATTACGTCCTGCTCCGCCCATGCCCTCCTGCCGCACACGTCTATCGTACCCTTGGCAATCTGATCTCCTTCTGCCATAGTGAGGATAGCCAGAGCGTCAACGACGTCCCTGACATGGACCCAGTGACGTGCTTTGGCATTGTTGGGGCGGTCTTCGATATCCCCTCTCTTGACTCCCTCGACCCAACCGCTGAGGATTCCAGTCCCCCATTCTCCACCACCTGAAGGGACTATCAAATCGTGGACGCGGACTATCAGCTTGGCAGCCCCATGAGTCGAATCCGAAGGTACGATGACGATGTCCCCACTCGCACCCTCTCCCAAGCCTACAGTGACATCGGCCTCCGCGATATCCCGCGCGAGGTCGGCACCCGCACGCTGCAGACGATCGACAAGGGCTATTCGGAACTCGTCAACGACTCCGTCGATGTGGACAATCCTGGGCATTATACCAACTAGGCTACAACCGTGGACTCAATACTGTTTGCTACGGCTTCGAGGATGTTCAGGGCCTCGTTGACCTCGTTGGATGAGAAAGTTAGGCTCGGACGCAGCCTGATGCTGTCCGTGCCTGAGTTGAGCAAATGCATGCCCGAACCTAGGCAGGCTGAGTTGAACTTGTCGCGGAGCTCAGTGCTCGGCAGAGTGAAAGCGGCGAAGAGGCCGCGCCCCCTGATGTTGCTCACCATGTCGTGAGAGTTGCCGAACTCCTCCAGACCCGTCATCAACTCGGCTCCGACGACCTCAGCGTTCCTCACCAAGTCGTCCCGCCGAATGACCTCCAGTATCAGACGAGCACGCACGAAGTCGGTGATGTTGCCGCCGAAGGTCGAGTTGATTCTGCTCGAGACCTCGAAGACGTTGTCCTCGAACTCCTTGAGGCGTGTGCTCGCCATCAGCCCACAAACCTGAGATTTCTTCCCAAAGGCGATCATGTCAGGCTCGACTGCGGCGTGCTGATGAGCCCACATCCTGCCGGTCGCGCCCATTCCAGTCTGCACTTCGTCGAATATGAGCAGAGCATCGACCTCGTCGCAAACGGACCTCATGTCTCGCAGGAAGGAGTCGCGGAAGTGGTTGTCTCCGCCCTCACCCTGGATTGGTTCCATGATGATTGCAGCCATCGTGTCCGGATTCGCTTCCGCATGCAACCTTATCGAGTCCAATGTAGATGTCTCGCAGGCGTCCAATCGCGCGTTTTCCGAATCGCTCAGTGGAAAGTTGATCTTTGGGTTTTCGAAGCGCGGCCAGTCGAATTTGGCATAGCGTGCAGTCTTCTTCGGATCGGTGTTGGTGACCGAGAGAGTGTAACCAGAGCGACCGTGGAAGGCTTCTCTGAGGTGACCGATCGTCAGATGTGACGACTTCTGCTGGTCATCCTCCCAGTCGAACTCCCCGGGCACCTCTATCCCCTTTGCCTCGCGTTGGTGGGACTTCCAGTCCATAGCTGCCTTCATCGTGTTCTCGACCGCGAGCGCTCCACCTGAGACGAAGAAGTGCTGAGGGAGGTACGAAGGGGCTGCGATAGTGCCGAAGGCGTCCACAGACTCCGCCATGGCCTCTGTGTAGAGATCTGAGTTGGCCACCTTGTTCACCGAGACTCGGGCCAGCTCGTCCTTGGCTGCGACTAGGTCCGGGTGGTTCCAACCGAGCGGGAGCGAGGCGAAGCAGGAGAACATGTCGAGGATGTCGCGACCACTCCCCGAATCATGAAAGTAGCAGCCAGCCGACTTGTCCAAGTCGATTACGAACTTGTAGCCGTCGGCAAGTATGTGACGACTCAAGGTGGAATGGACAAGATCGGCTCCCAACCCCATGTCATCAGCGATGTCGAGTCCTCACATCAACGTTCTCAGGGGTCAGATTGAGAAAACAAGCTAACGAAACAGCCCGGAAAGGTGAAAACCCCAATTTCTGATAATGTAGCAATTAATCAAATTAAATTTAATTTTTAAATTGAAAAATTATGTTATGTAAAAAATTTCTAATTGCATTATCAGTCTTAATCGTCGAATATTATAAGTGCTTCTCCACGTCCTCGACCCTTGGAGGTAGCAAGGGGGATGCACTCTCCTCCCGGGAGAGGGAGAATTATGGAAGACTACGAAATACAGGAATTGATACGAAGGGAAGTGTACGTTGGAGAGAAGCTCGTGGGCGTTATCGTCGGCGAGAGGTTCCATCCGAGGGACGAGTTCGTCAGATCCATGAGGATCGAGGTGGACGACGGCGTCGCGAGCGAGTTCATGCGCAAGCCGGCTGAGTGCGCACCGTTGGCCAAGGAGCTGGTTCACAGTATCCGACCAGACGGCTGCGTGAAGCTATCGAAGTCGATGAGAGAGCTTCAGCGTCGCTGGAGGAACACAGTCCGAATAGAGGACCAGCTCTATGCCACAGACGAGTTGTTGGACCGAGCCGTGCTCGACAACGACGGCATGGACATCGGCAACGTCGTCGACCTCGTCAAGATCAAGCGGACGTACAAGGGCCTGTTGATCAAGCCGCACTTCATGGTCAGGGCCAAGCACAATCTCCCTGAGACCATAGTGGTCCCGTGCGGTCAGCTCGCCAGGACCACTGCCAGATTGGACGAAGTCATCCTCAAGTGCACGTTCTCGAGGCTGAGGACCCTGCCCAGCTTCCTGAAGTTGAACGAGCATCCCCAAGACGGGGAAGCCGAGTGACTTGAGTAGCCTTCAAATCATCACCCAGCGTGGCGTTACTGCTCAGGGGCGTGTAGCTTAGTTTGGCTGGAGCACCCGGCTGATAACCGGGAGGTCACAGGTTCAAATCCTGTCATGCCCACCAAAACTCTCGCCGAAGCGTGCGTTTGTCATCGACAAGAAGCATCATGAAGGGGTCGCGGTCCCCTTCGGTTCAAATGCCGGTTCTGAGCGGGGCCTCAGGCGGGGACATAGCCGAGTCTCTGGCATCAATCCTCGAAATGGATCACGTCCATCTAGAGAGCAGGAGGTTTCCGGATGGGGAGGCATATGTGAAGGTGCCTTCGGAGGCCATCGAGTCACTAAGATCGGAGACGGTGGTCCTCGTCTCGAACACATACCCAGACTCAGGGATCATGCAGACCATTCTGCTACTGGGTGCGATTAACGACGTTCGTCGTGGGGACCTCTCTAACCTCAAGGGAGAGGGGGAGCAGCAGATGGATGACGTCGGTCCAGGAGTAATCCTCGCGATTCCCTACTATGGCTACGCCCGTCAGGACAAGCGCTTCTCTCCTGGAGAGGCGATATCTGCCAGGGTCATCGCAGACGTCCTCGCCGAGTCTTGCGATGGCATCGTCATCCTAGACCTCCACGCTCCTGATGTCCTAGAAGGCATGATCCTGCCAATCGAGTTCGTCAGCTCGATGCCCGAGATCGCCGACAGCCTGCACAACGACGTCGCTCCGGACTTCATCCTAAGCCCCGACAAGGGAGCGATTTCCAGAGCCTCAGAGGTCGCCGGCCTGATTGGGTGCGAGTTCTCCTACCTCGAGAAGACCCGGATTGACGCCCACACCATCGAGCACACACCGAAGGACCTCGATGTTGCCGGTAAGGTGGTTGCCATCGTGGATGACATGATCAGCACTGGCGGCACCATTTGCCGGGCCAGCGACGCGCTTCGTCGCCAAGGCGCCAAGGAGATTCACGCCGCTTGCACGCACGGCCTGTTCACGGGCGGTGCACTGTCACGCCTAGCCAATCACGTCGATGACGTACACACCACCGACTCCCTGCCCAACCCGAGGGCCAATGTGTCCGCTGCACCCGCCCTCGCAAGAGGCGTGAGGAAGCTCATGGAATGAGCGACCGGATACAAGGCAATCGAGTGCGGACACGCTGCGTTTATATCGGTCATGCCATGCGGCGGCTTACCAAACACGAGGAGTTGTTACGATGAGTGTGCACATAGCGTTCGAGACGCCCCAAGACGTTCAAGAGCAGGTCTATGAGATGGTCAAGGTCATTGGCAAGGACGGGCGCGGGCGGCTGAAGAAGGGCGCCAACGAGGTGACCAAGTCAGCCGAGCGCGGCACGGCCCAAATGGTAGTCATGGCAGAGAACGTGAACCCTGGCGAACTGCTAGCCCACATTCCGATGATCTGCCGTGAAAAGAGCATCCCGTTCATCTACGTCGAGGACCAGGCATACTTGGCTGAGGCTGCAGGCATGAGTTTGGGTACGCGCACCGCGGCCATCGCCGTCATGCATGTCGAGAAGGACGGCATGGATCGCTTCAACGAGGTCAAGGGACACTACGAGACGCTATCTTCCTGAATTATTCCATGCAAAGCGAGGATGTGAGATGGCGACCGAGTCTTGGCCTGCTGAAGTCGTGGAGGAAGTGGGTCGCACCGGCCTGACCGGAGAGGCCACGCAGGTCAAGGTCCGGGTCCTTGACTCCGACAACCCGCGGGACATTGGGCGAATCATAACGAGGAACGTCCTCGGACCCGTCCGAGAGGGTGACATCCTGATGCTCAGGGACACCGGTCGCGAGGCGCGTCGGCTCGGTACGCGATGAGGGGATCGAATGCCAGAGCAGAGGATCTGCAGCTTCACGCACGAGGAGATCGAGCCGGGTACCGGCATGATGTATGTCAAGCGCGACGGCAGCGTGTTCTGGTTCAAGGACAGCAAGGCGCGCAAGAACATGCTCAAACTCAAACGCAACCCGCGCCGGCTCAAGTGGACGCGTCGATACGAGAAGGGCGGCATCAAGTGATCAGGAGGCGTCCCCGCCCTCTTCCCACCAGTTCGGCTTTGCCGTCTTGTCGGTTTGATGGGGCTTTCCATCTTGGTGCTTCCAGCAGTACTCAGTCGATCTGAAAGACAGCGATGTGCATCCCTCGAAGTTGCATTTCACCAATTTCTTCGATTTCGGTTTGACGGGCTCATCGGGGTCGACGGATTCGAAGAGCTTGCCTTCGTTGAAAAATTGGTCCACTACCCAAAAGATTGCAAAGGCTGCAAATATTACCAGGTCACAACCCAAATCCCCAGTGCTCACGGGGTTCGGTGCAGTCGTGAATGCTTCAAGATTGGCCCGTCATCGGGCGGTCACTGTGCGGTGATCCTGTAGTCCACCCTGGCCCTGTCGTTCTCGTCGCTGGTCAGCAGACCGCCTTGGTCGGGAGGCTGGGCCTCCCCGCAGTCCGTGTTGTCGATCACCGTGACGTAGGTGCCGGAGTCCACCGTCGCCTCTAGGCTCGCTGCCGCGGTGTCGGGATCGCTCAGGTCAGCCAGGTAGACGAAGCTCTCCTGCTCGCCCTCAGCGCATCTCTTGTACTTCTCGTAGTTGACCTCGGTCATCGTGTAGAGGTCCACGTTGGGGCCCTCCTGCTTCTCGAAGGCGATCCTGATGGTCGCGACCGAGTCGATGGTCCAAGTCAGCTTGATGTGCTCGTCCTCGTTGACGAAGGTGTTGTCGTCGAACAGCTCCTGCTCGGGGTTGACGGTGTCGCCGACCCTGTCTATGCATCCTGGCAGTAGCAGGCAGGCGGAAAGCAGGAGTGCTGCCAATGCTCTCATGAGCGCACGTGGGCCCGCTGGCTCATCAAGCATTTGCCTGCGTGCTTTGCGTTGAAATAGGGGTGGTGGGTCGGCCGCTCCATGGGAGATGGGCAAACCACATTCATCATGGTCAAGCCTGACGGCGTAGAGCGTGGCCTTGCTGACAAGATAATCGGACGCTTCGAGGGCATCGGGCTGCGGATGCTAGGCAGGCGCGACCTGACGCCCCCCCTGGAGCTCGCTCAGGCGCACTACGCGGTGCACAAGGAGCGCCCATTCTACCCCGATCTGATCGAGTTCATCACCTCTGGGCCCGTAGTGGCCATGGCGTGGCACGGTGAGGATGCAATCGCAGCCTCGCGCAGGCTGATTGGCGCCACTAACTGGGAGGAGGCCGAACCGGGCACAATCCGAGCGGACTTCGCCCGCAGCATCGAACACAACGTCATCCACGGTTCGGACGGCGATGACACCGCGGCATTCGAATTGGGACTCTGGTTCCCCGATGGTCTCGAGGACTGAAAAGAGTGAGCAGCATGAGGTGGGTCACATGGCAGGACGCAGACAACCCATCGTCGCCGTGCTAGGGCACGTCGACCACGGCAAGACCTCCCTGCTCGACCACGTGCGCTCTCTGGGCAAGTACGGTCGCGCCTCGGTGATGGATCGCGAGGCTGGCGGCATCACCCAGCACATCGGCGCCACAGAAGTGCCCGCGGACATCCTCAACGATCTGTGCTCGCCCCTGATGGGGGGGAAGTCGTTCGACTCGCCCGGCCTGCTCTTCATCGACACCCCCGGTCATCACTCGTTCTCCACGCTGCGAGCCAGGGGCGGCTCGCTTGCCGACATCGCAATCCTGATCGTGGACGTGATGGAGGGATGCAAGCCACAGACGAGGGAGTCACTTCGCGTCCTCAAGCAGTCCAAGACGCCGTTCGT
>JAYZLU010000106.1:0-4987 GCA_036153975.1 Thermoplasmatota archaeon
CGAGTCAGCCTTATGTCTAATCCGATGGTGGCCGACTCGCTGCCGAGATCGCATAGCCCGGTATTGCGGTGGATTCGAAATCCACTGTCCATTGGACGCGGGGGTTCAAATCCCTCTCTCGGCGCCACCTTCTGGACAGGGATTGAGTTTCTAGAAATTAGGGATCTCGTCAGCGTGCTTGAGGATGACCACGCGCGCGCCAGGCCCGATGCGGACCTGCGGGCGGCCCGCCCACTCGCCGACCTCGCCGTTGAGGATAGCAATCTCATCCCCCCTCGTGATCGCCGCAGCGGACAGCGGGACGAACTGCCTGAAGGCGACCGAAGCCGCTGATCCGGTTTGGTCCATGATGGTGATTGCCCAGCGGTGGACGTCCACTCCGTTGGGGTAAGCGTCGATAGACCACACCCTAGCCACTACGCTAATCCGGGTCTCGACCTCCACTATCGGCGCCTCGTCCCCATCCTCGGCAATCGTGACCGATGACTTGCCGTCGAGATCAATCTGAAGCTGGCCGCGCCAAATCGATGCGAGTCCACCCTCTATCCTGACTCTGGAGCCCTCGGCGATTGCCCTCGTGACCTCTGAGGGCGCGCCGTACCTCGATGGCCTGACGCGGGCCCTGTCGTAGCCGTCCTGTAGGGTGAATTCGAGGCTCACGGTGCCGTCGTCCTGCAGGTTCGGTCCTTGGAGGCCTACCACCTCGCCCACGACGCTGACCCTAGTCTGGATCTCGCTGATCGGCGTTACTGGCCAAGCGTGATCGAAGCGCTCGATCCTACGCTCCAGCGGGAGGGTTATGTCATAGTCGGAGCCCTCGCAGAACCCACGGTAATCACAGCGCTCGCACCTAGCCCTCTCATCGGGATGCGCAGGTGGGTCGCTTGGGACCCCGCCGTCATCGAAGAACCTCAGTGGGGAGGGGTTTGGGGGGCACTCCGCCATGTCGGGATCCTGGGCGTGAATCGTCTGGTAGAGCCGCTCGAGATTCTCGCTCATCCCTGACATCTCCTCTGCGCTCGGTCTCGGCACGTCCTTCACGGTGCCAGTCCCCAAGTACCAGATCTCCAGCGCCTCAGCCTCTTCAGCCCGCTCGTGGGTCTCCCACCACAGCCACCCGTACATGCGCAGCTGGTCGAGGTAGCTTCCCGAACGGTCGCCCCTGCCTATTGAGGCCTTCAGGTCGACGATGCGCGTGCTTCCGCTCCATCGGTATACTAGGTCGTACTCGCCCTGGAACCACTCGCCGGGGATGGCACTGGTTTGCGTGAAGGACTTCGCGTCCGGGTCCACGAACCACGGCCTCGCGACCTCCCACGCCTCTGCCCAGGACACCGAGCCGCTGCCTGCGGTCGGGTGCGGCTCGCCCCACGATCTAGGGAAGCCGTCGGGAGCCGGCCAATGCTCCCGCGAGCCCCCGCGCCAAGCTTCGAGGTCGGGGCCCCCGCCCGCATCGATGCACGCCTCCACTTGGTCGAGGTGCATCCTGATGGCAGCGTCGACCATCTCGCGCCCCTCCGCGACGTCGATGTCATCCTCAGAGCCAGTGCAATTAGGGCTGGCCTTCCAATTTGCCACTGCCTCGTCCCAACAACGCTGGAAGTAAGCCTCTGCTCTGGCTGTGGCCCATGCCTCGAGCGAGGCTCTGTCGGTCGGCCATTCTGACTCCGGCCGTGCCTCCAAGGCAGGACCGACCCAGTAGTCGGGCTCATCGAGGTCTGGGGAGCCGTCGTTGGCCAGAGGAGAGGCCATCGAGATGTCTGAGTCGGCAGAGATGAGCGCGGGAGAGTCCCGAAGTACCCTGCAGACGCACTCCTCCACAGCGTTGCCGCGGAGGATCTGCGGGGGCAGCGGGGTCTTGAGCCGCTCCATCCAACCATAGTACCACAGCCGGGGGCAGTTCCTCCAAGCGTTGACCTGCGTGGCGGAGAGCCTCCGATAGGGGTTGACCTTCGGGTTGTCCGGGTCGGGCCTCCTTACTGGCATGGCGTTCTTTGCGAGTCGAGGTCATATCAACTTGCGCAGAGGGAGCGGCTAATCCCCTTGCGCGTTGAGCCAGACGACGGTGACTTCCAAGCGCTCGTGCGTGGGTAGGACCTCGACCATGGAGACGGGGGCATCGACGTCCTCGGCTATCGACTCAGCGACCACTAGGGGCATCTCGATTCGCTCGTTCACCTCGTCCCAGAGCAGGAACCTCTGAGGCAGCCCCGTGACGCTGACCAGTTCCGACATCCACGACTCCTTGGTGTCCTCGCTCGCCCCGATGGCACCGAACAGAAGCGTGCCGTCGTCGGTCAATACCTCGTGAGGCGCGATCGTCGCCTCGCCCCTCCTCAGGAAGCGTCGGCGCATCTGCCCGGCGTCCTTGTACACGGCCGTGCAGAACTTGAGGTGGTAGCCATACGCCTCGCGCATCTCGCCGTCCTTCGGGTCAGGATCGCCGCGCTCTGCGGCCATGACGCGGTCGCGCATGGTAATGGCTAGCTCGGCCGAGCCCGCAGCGCCGGCGGTAATCTCGGTGGAGAGGTTGAATCCCCTCAGTTCCATGTTGTGGTGGTTGCCGACGGTAATCTCCAGCTCGTTGAGGTTGAGGAATGAGACCTCGAGGTCACGCAGCGTCTCTAGAAGCTCGAGCAGGTCGCCCTCCCTATCGGGCTCGCACGGTATCTCGACGCCCGTCAGGATGCCGGCCTCGGAGCAGGCTGCGATGGTTTCTCGGTACCTCTCGGTCTCCAGATCGAGCAGGTGGAATCGGATCTCGTCGAGGCCGGCCTCGGCGAATTCGGATGCCCACTCGGGCCTGAATGGTATGCTCGTGTACATATGGAGGTGAAAGCCCGGGCCGAACTCGGCCTTCAGACGCGCGATCCCCTCTAGGGTCCGCTCGCGCGCCATCAGGGGGTCGCCTCCAGTGATTCCCGCGCCCGTGGCGCGCATGGCGCGCGCCTCCTCTATGACCTCGTCGAAGGTCTCGCAGCGACGCTCGTTGGCGAACATCCAGTCGATGTCGCGGCGCGACTCGGAGAGCGGGCAGTAGTCACACTGCCAGTGGCAGTTTCCGGTGACGAAGAGCACCAGCTTGCTGCCCATCTGGCACTGTATGCACCCTTCGGTGTCGCCATCGTACGGTGCCTCGGCGAGATTCGGCACCTGCGGGAGGTCGAGCATCCTAAGCCTCCGCGGTCAGCGCGCTCGCCGTTTCGATGAGCCAGCGGTGGAAGCCGACGTCGGAGGAGAGCTCTGGGTGGAATGTGAGGGCGAGGCGGTTACCAGTCTTGACCCCAACCACCTCGTCACCGAGCATAGCGGCGACCTCACCCTCTGGTCCGGTCTGGGTGAACCTCGGGGCACGGATGAAGACGCCGGGGAACTCGCGCTGGAGGGCCGTGGCCTCGAGGGTCGTCTGGAAGGAGTCTGCCTGTGTGCCGAAGGCATTGCGATCGATGGCTGCATCGACCATTTTGGCTCCGCCGTCCTGGGGGTCAGAGAGTAGGATGGCGCCCGCGCAAGTGCCTAGTACAGGCCTAGCCGAGTCGGCCCTGATCCACTCGAAAACGGCGGGGAGCAAGGACGATACGGGGTCGTTGCCGGTCAGGCGCATCGTGGTCGACTCGCCCCCGGGCATTACGATCGCATGCGGCTCGGCGGTCCTGAGATCTGAGGCCTTGCGCAACTCGTGGACCTCGATGTCGATGCCCGATTCGGCCGAAGCGCGCGCGAGCGCGGCCATGTGCACGTGGCGCGCGCCCTGCAGCATGACGAGACCGATGCGAAGCACGTCTCTGCGTCTGGCCACTCGAAAATGAACCCTGTCGTAGGCTCCGATGGGCTGAAAGACCCGAAGCGGACGCGTCGGACCGTGGAACCTGCTGGCCGTATCCACAACTTCGGCGCTGGCCCTGCCGTGCTGCCCCTCGAAGTTGTGGAGGAAGTGGCCGCCACGCTGCCCAACCTCCTCGATAGCGGCTTCGGCCTGCTAGAGGTCTCGCATCGCAGCGCCACCTTCCAAGGAGTCATCGACTCGGCAATGGGGCGAATCAGGCGGGTGATGTCTGTGCCCGACGACTATGAGGTCCTGTTCCTGCAAGGCGGGGCATCCACCCAGTTCTACATGACCGCACTCAACCTGATCAGCGAGGGCGAGAAAGCAGACTTCCTAGTCACCGGTGGCTGGTCGCAGAAGGCGCTCGAGGAGGCTGGCCGAGTGGGTGATGCGGTTGCTGCGTGGAACGATGCCGAGAATGGATTCAGGTCCGTGCCCCAAGACGGAGAATATTCGATCCGCGAAGAGGCGGAATACGTCCACTACACCTCGAACAACACGCTATTCGGGACGCAGTACCACCACCTGCCCGACAGCGGTGGCAAACCCAGGGTGGTCGATGCGAGCTCGGACATATGCGGAGTACCCATCGACGTTGCCTCGCATGACGTGATCTACGCGGGGGCGCAGAAGAACCTAGGCGCCAGCGGCGTGACCCTAGTTATCCTCTCGCCTTGGGCGATGTCGAGGGGCAAGGAGGGGCTGCCGACAATGCTCGACTACAACACCCACGTCTCGAAGGGCTCGATGTTCAACACCCCGAACACCTCTGGTATCTACGTGCTCGACCGCGTATTCGCTTGGGTGGAGCGCAACGGCGGGCTGGAGGGGGCCATCGAGCGCAACCGGGCTCAGGCCGCATTGCTCTACGGGCAACTCGACAGCAGCGACTTCTGGCAACCTCATGCTAGGGAGCACTCGCGTTCGGTGATGAACATCACATGGAGGCTGGCCGACGCGGATCTCGAGGCCGCCTTCATACAACAGGCCGAAGAGGCGGGGATGGGCGGGCTCAAGGGGCATCGCAGCGTCGGGGGAATACGGGCTAGCATGTACAATGGTTGCCCGATGGGGAGCGTCGAGGCTCTCGTGTCATTCATGCAGGACTTCGAGGGAATCAACGGCTGAGTGATCGGATGGAAGCGAGGAGCGTCCTCGACC
>JAYZLU010000107.1:0-6571 GCA_036153975.1 Thermoplasmatota archaeon
TCTGAGCTGGACTATCACCGGCGATGCCTTCTCGTCGCAGCAGGTCGCCAGCGCGAGCAACGACACGCACGACTTCATCATCGAGCTGATGGGCCTGACGCCCGCCATCATAGGCATAGAGGTATACTCGGGGGACGAGTACGAGTTTAACCTGAGGGTGACCACTGACGACGAGGTCGAAATCGAGCTCCAGCAGGGCCTGCCCCGGATGCACCTGGCATTCGTGCCACCGCAGGAGAGCCTGCTGACCACCTACGGGGACACCCACGTGCTGATTGGCAGCGTGCCCGAGGACTTCACTTCGGAGGCCAGCCTTACCGAGATCGAGATTCACGCCATGCCCTTCTCAGGTTACTCCGCTGCGAGCATGCGCCTCGATGTCGACGAGGCCAACCTCACGGCCGCTGACGGCACCTGGTGGAACTTCATCTGGGTCGACGTGGGTCCCAAGGGGCTGTTCTCGGCCCAGGACACCTACTACGTGCGAACCAACTCCACCGCGGAGTTCACGGTGGCCTTCTACGACCTTTGGGCCGAGGCGTGGACCGACCAGTTGCTTTGAGAAGTACTCCGCATTAGTCGTATTGGTTCGCCCTTTCGTGGGTTCGGACTCACGATGGTTTGCTCGGAAATTCCGGGGGTCGGTCCAACTTGGGGAGTCTCACTTGGTTTTGAAGCGCTCCACAGCTGCGAAGCCGGCGAAGAAGCCTAGACCGAAGGTCCCCATCTCAGAAATTGAAACTAGCAGGGACTGAGTATGAGCGCCCGTGTCGATGCCGATGTCGATTAGTCCGAAGGTCAATCGGTCCCAGTCGACCGCCACGATGCCCCTGGACTCGAGCCACTTGAGAAATGCGAACTCAATGAGAATGAACCACTTGAGTAGATTCGTCGCGAGTTTGAACACGAGCCCGGTAACCACGCCCACGGCGAGTCCCTGAAAGGCTGCAACGCCGATCTCGCCCACAAATCCGTCCCACAGGTCAGAGGGCAAGGCCATGAACAACGCAGGGCATCTTGCTTGAAAACATCATCCACCATGGAGATCTAGGCCTACGACGATTCAGCCCTGCCATGAGTCAGGGCACCGTTCAAGGCCGCAGTCCGGAGGTTTGAACCGTCGAAAACCAGTCCGGGCTTCATGGAACAGTGGGACGTGGTGGTAATCGGCTCTGGGGCCGGTGGCATGACCGCGGCCGTGGCGCTGGCCAACGCTGGAAAGCGCGTCCTCGTCCTCGAGCAGCACTACCTGCCGGGCGGTTGGGCGCATTCATTCTCCCTTGAGGGACACCGCTTCAGCCCCGGTGTGCACTACGTGGGCGGACTGGGGGAGGGCGGCGACATGCGCGCTATCCTCGAGGGCATTGGGGTGGGTGGTGACATGGAGTTCTACGAACTAAACCCTGACGGCTACGACCACGTCATAGCAGGCGAGCAGCGCTTCGACATACCGAAGGGGTTCGAGGCCTTCAAGCGGCGCTTGTGCGAGCGCTTCCCGCACGAGCGTAGGGGCATAGAGCGATACTTCGCCTACATGAGGCAGATTGACAATGAGATGACTCGCAGCAGACGGGTACGTCCTCCCCTCGCTACGCTAAAGGCACTCCTGCTCACACCCCGCCTCGCCCTCACCGGGCTGCGCCCGATTTCGCGCAGGATCGCCAAGTACGTCAGCGACCCGTTCCTCATCACCATACTCGAGTCGCGCTCGGGGGACCACGGCGTCAGCCCGGCGCGTGTTCCCGCCGCCATGCACATCGGTATAGACGCCCACTACTGGGAGGGCGGCTGGTACCCGAAGGGCGGCGGTGGCGCGTTCCCTAGGGCGTTCGTGCGCAGGCTCAAGTCCAAGGGCGGGGAGATCAGGCTGCGCACCAGGGTTGGGGGCGTGATCCTCGAGGACACCCCGTCGGGCAAGCGGGCGAGGGGGGTGCGCCTGGACGATGGCACCGAGATCCACGCCGACATGGTGCTCTCGAACGCAGACCCCCACATGACCTACAGCGAATTGGTAGGCGACGAGCACCTCTCGAAGCGGCTGCTACGCCGCCTGGGGCGTGTGGAGTACTCGGTCTCCAGCTTGAGCCTGTACATGGCCACCGACCTCGACCTGGAGTCCATGGGGCTGGACTCGGGTAACTACTGGATCTGTGAGAAGCCCGACGTAGACGCCATCTACCGCTACGCCGAGCAGCATCACGACCTCGAGAGCGCGGGACCGCTACCCGGGGGATTCCTCACGGTGACGACGCTCAAGGACCCGTCCAAGAAGAAGGGCGAGGTGCACACGATGGAGGCCTTCGCCCTGGTGTCGTACGACGCCTTCAAGCCGTGGATCGGGAGCATGACCGAGGAGCGCCCCGAGGAGTACGACCGGCTCAAGGGTATCCTGATTGGGCGGATGCTGGACATGATCGAGCCCCTGGTTCCGGGGCTGCGCGACCACCTCCTGCTGTGCGAGCTGGGCACCCCCCTGACCAACCAGCACTACGTCAACTCGCACCTCGGCAACCTCTACGGCACCGCCAAGACAGCGCGCCAGATCGGCCCCTTCAGCTTCCCGATAACAACCGAAATCGACGGGCTGTTTCACTGTGGGGCCTCGACGACTTCACACGGGGTGATGGGGGTCGTGTACAGCGGGCTGCTCGCCTCAAAGAAGATGCTGGGGGTTCGCATGAAGGACCTGCTAGTACACTCGGACGAGGGGCGAGTGACCGTCCACTGAGGGGCGACTCACAGGCCTGCTAGTGCCCTGTCGAAGTCGGTAATGATGTCTTCCGAGGCTTCGATGCCCACGGATATCCGAATCATCCCGTCAGTTATCCCGACTGCATGCCTGTCCTCTGGAGACATCAGCCTGTGAGTCATCGACGCGGGGTGCTGTACGAGGGTGTCCACGTTGCCCAAGCTGACGGCTAGGGATGACATCGAGAGGCCGTCCATGAAACGGGAGGCAGCCCCGAAGTCTCCGAGCTCGATTGAAATCATAGCCCCGAAATCGTCCATCTGACGAGATGCTATCAGGTGCTGGGGATGACTCTCCAGGCCCGGCCAGTAGGTCGTCCTGACCTTTTGATGTGATTCCAGGAACTCCGCGAGGGCACGTGCATTTGCGCAGTGCTCCCTCATCCTGAGTGGCAGAGTTTTCAGGCCGATGCCCGTGAGCCAGCAGTCCAATGGGCTGGGGACGGCTCCCATGTACCGGACTAGCGCACCACCGCCGTTCTCGATGAAGTCGGGGTCCCTGCTGACCAATGCGCCCCCTATGACGGTGCCATGACCGTTGATGAACTTCGTAGTGCTGTGGACAACTACGTCTGCACCCAAGGCGAGGGGGCGCTGTAGGACTGGGGTCGCGAACGTGTTATCCACCACGACGCTTGCACCGTGCGAGTGGGCAATCTCCACCGTCCTGGCAATGTCGATTACCGACATCGTCGGGTTCGCCGGCGTCTCAACGTAGACTACCTTGGTATTCGGGTTCAAGGCTAGCTCCGCCTCAAGCAGGCTGGGTTCAAGAAGAGGAACCCTAGAAGTGGTAATACCGTAATTGGGGAGTACCTCCCGAACCAGATGGTTGGTAGTCCCGTAGAGCACTGACTGGGCAACTATGTGGTCTCCCGACCCAGCGAGACCGAGTAGGGAAGAACTGACGGCGCCCATCCCAGATGCGAAAATCTCCGCCGCTACCGACTCCTCCATGCCGAACCCCTCCAAAGCTGCCAGCTTCCTTGCCAGCGACTCTCTGTTCGGGTTCCCAACTCTCGAGTAGACATGTGCCTCGGTCTCCCCGGCGCCCCAGGACCTGATTGCTTCGGCGTTCTCGAACACGTAAGTCGAAGTCATGTGGATGGGATCAATGTGCGATCCTGAGGGGTCGTGCATCTCTCCGGCATGGACTGCTTCCGTAGACATCTTCCGATTCAAGTCGCCCCCTATCTCTTCATTCATGTTACTCGGACTGCGGATGCTGGCTCACCATATAACGTATCCAAGGGCTGCTAGCGCCACCCATTCAATCACTTGGTGATAATGGGTAATTTCACAGGCGATACACGCCTCAGATGGGATATGGGGGAAGCCGTCGATATCGAAGCCATTCGAACGCGTATTCGTGAGATGGCAGAAAACTCTCGCAGGGAGGGCGATCCCCTCTCCTGGTTCGAAGAAATATATTCTGAATCTTGTAGAAATGCCGAATTAATTCCATGGGCCGATTTGCAACCCAATCCACTTATGATGGAATGGGTGAATGAGCACAAATCTGATGGCCAATTTCTTGTCAATAAGCGTGCATTAATGGTCGGATGTGGTCTAGGTGATGATGCTGTTGGACTTGCAGAACTAGGTATGGAAGTGGTAGCATTTGACTTATCCGAGACTTGTATTGAATGGTGCAAGGAGCGCTTTCCAAAAACCGATGTAAAGTGGTTAGTTGCCGACTTGGCAAAACTGCCGGATGAGTGGATAAATAACTTTGATTTGGTCGTCGAAATTCACATTTTGCAAGCGGTCCAGAGGGAAGTTCGCGATGAACTTGCATCGCAACTTCCCCCCCTTCTATCGTCCGGAGGGGAACTGCTGTGCATAGGGAGACGTAGGCCTGAGCGGGCAAATGAACCGATTGATGAACCGGGCCCACCTTGGCCCCTCAAGCGGTCATGGTTGGAACTATGTTTTCCCGATCTTACCTTGCTTGAGTACAAAGATGCACCCGATGAGGTTGAATTAGACGCTATCAGATACAGGGCCTGGTTTCGGAATTCATAATCAGATCTCGATCCTCATGGGTTCAGACTCACGAGGAAAATTGTGGGAGAAGGGCCTGGGCCGGGAAATAACAACAAAACCCGGTCCCCGGAGGACCTCTTCCCCCGGGTTCTCCGGGGCAACCATCGCACTGGGTTGGGCCTTTGAACGAATCGGTAGGGATTCAGCACAGTCCCTACCCTGTGTTCACTCGAATTCAGCCAGCAGCTCGACCGATTCGTAGAGACTGGGCCCACTGCCTAGGAAGTACACCGAGCCGAGGCGACTGCGGGAGTCTTCCGGCGTAGAGTTGTTGTCAGTGGCGCAAGCGCCCGTGCAGCCATCAGCGAAGGCCACGTACACGCGCCCTTCCCGGTCGATGTGGAGGTCGTTGAAGTCGAGCAGGTTCCGGTTGCTGGATTCCCCAATCGTGCGGCAGTCCCCGCTGTTCAGGCATATGCTGCCGATCTGGACCGGGTCAGGGGATACCCGCACCGTGTGGAAGACTGGATCCGGGTCCAGGGCGTTCAGGCTGTAGGTGATGTACAGGTAGTAGCTGACATTTCCGGTCGCGTAGTGCGGATTGCCGTTCCAGGCCACCTCATCGATGTCGGGAAGTCCCAGTTCGCTGGCATTCTCGCTGCCAAGGTATGTGATTGCAATCCGCCCCGGGTCCCCGGCATCAATGTGCGGGAAGGTGGTGGAGATCACTTCGATCGGGCTCACCCGGGTGCTCGTCTGCTCCCATGACTGCCCGGAGTCCGTGCTGCGCGACATGTAGACCCCGAAGTCCGAGCCGACCCAGATGTGGTAGGCGTTGGACTCGGAGTCTGTTGCTACCTCGGAGTTCTTGCGGGGGTTTGGCGTGCCGACGTCCTCGCCCATCGTTCGCTCCTCCCAGGTGAGACCGTTATCCTTGGAGATCACGATGGTCGGCGTCTCGACTCGTGGGGTCACGTAGACCGTACCGTCGGGCGCAGTGGTGATGGCGCCGTGCAGCCCGCCGTTCGCCGTGGCCAGCCCGAAGACCAGGCCGCCGACCTCGAAGCTGGCTCCTCCGTCGAAGCTGGTGTAGCAGAAGATACCAATCCCCTTGTTGTAGCAGAAGTAGACCGCCTGCTCGTATATCGGGTCCATCTGGCCGGGTATCCCATAGCCATCGTCCGTCCACGGGCCCGTACCGAGTTTGATGTGGTCGTTGAGCGGGATCGGCCCGGAGTCGTGCGGGTTGCCGAGCCAGTTCACCCCGTCGTCGTCGCTCCACGCTATCCAAGTGGTCAAGAGCCCCACCATCTGGACGTCGAACACGCGGTCCGTCACGGGATCCACCCACAGCCACGGATCGCTCGTCGATGGGTGCTGGAAGATCGAGTTCATGTGTTCCCACGACTCGCCGTGGTCGCACGAGCGCATGACCTTCTCGAAGGCGGTGAAGAACATGCAGCCGCTCGACGTTATGCCGATGCTCGGCTCGGCCCCATCTTCGCCCACGTTGCTGAAAACGAAGCTGAGGGGCAAGGGTTGGTAGAGGTCCAATGAAAGGTTCAGGCCATCCGGCCCGGTGAGGAAAATCCCGCCCGGGAGGGAGGGCCCCTCGGGCGGTGGTGGTGACGTATCCTCCTTGAAGCAGCCAGCGAGCGATGCAGATAGCATCAGTATCCCGATTAGCAAGGCCTCCGCCCGCATGTTCGCATCGACAGCGCGATGACGCAATTATCTTGTCATGGTATCAAACGCCCTTCCATCCCGCCGGCGACCTCAATCACCTGACCCGTGATGTGCCCCGATACCTCGTCTGAAGCTAACATTACCACCGCGC
>JAYZLU010000108.1:0-9274 GCA_036153975.1 Thermoplasmatota archaeon
GAGAAGACGCAGGTGCCCTCGCAGGTGTCGTCCACGGTACCGGTGCTCAGGAAGTGGAAGGCCATCAGCCTGGCCATGGGTAGGCCGCCAATCGAGTTGTGCGCGGGATGTGGCTCCTCCCCGTACGTGTTTCCCTCGGGGGCATGCTCGTAGCCCCCGTCGAAGAAGACGCCCACGGAGCCAGTGTGGCCATGACTCACAGTGTCCCCCAAGCCGTACGGAGTGATGGTTGAGCTATCTAGTAGTGGAATGCCCCCGGTCCTCATCATCCTGCTTGAGGAGATGTTAGAGATCTGGAAGTCGCCGATGGAGAACAGGGTCATCAACTCGAAGGGCGCGACCTCGCTGCCGTAGCCGTCATTCATCAGGTAGAGGAAGGTATCAGTTTCGGTGGAGTCCCACAGGGACTGTAGCACCGACATGCCGATGGCCCTGTCCATCTGGTCGGGGTATCCGTACTCGCTTGAGAAGCCCCAGTAGAACCTGTCGTACTGGGTGCAGCGCTCGATTATTTGCGAGAAGGCCGACCCCCCTGCCCAAAGCACCCCTCTGTTCAGGTCCGGGGACAGCCCGATGACGGAGGGGCCCCTGAGGGCGCCGTTGGAGTATCCTGTGTATGTCGGGCTGGTGGTGTCGATGAGCTTCGTACCGTTGTGGTAGTACTCAGAGAGGTCCGAGCAGGCCCCCATGAATGTCCTGACCATCACTACCTGATTGATCATCGCTTGCTCGAGGCGTTCAGACTGGTGCTGGAAGTACTGCATGTTCAGGACCGCGAACTCGATGCTGGTGAAGTCGTCGGAGGCCCAGCCGTAGAAGCTGGTTCCGAGCATGGCAACGTTGTTCTCGTTCGACCACGCTCTGAGCCCAGTGGTATTGCCGTCGCCCAGGAAGCCATGCCCCCATATCGTGAGCGGCGCGGGATTGCCGGACTCGACCGTCGTACTGGGGATGAGCAGCCAGAATGGTATCTCCCGGTTCTCGACGAAGATCGGGGTCCTGTCCTCGGCCCTCTGGATCACTGCGGGGGGATAGAACGATTCTGTGTACTGGGGAGCAGTGTAGGTTCCCGTAATCAGCCAGTGGCTCCTGTTGCCGTCTTCGAAAACCTCCGAGTTGCTCTCCACCGTGCAGCCCAGTCCATTCCCAATCCTATCCAGTGCGTCGTTCCTCATCGACAGTAGAGGCCCGATGATGGACTCAGTGGATGCGGTGTGGAACTGCCAGGCTGCCTGCAGGTCAGCGGTGGCCACGTTCGTGTTGGCGCCCGCCCAAGCGAAGAGAGCTACGAATTGTGATCTCCGGTTCTCGATGTCAGGGGAATCGGTTGTCACGCCATCCCGAAGGGTGGTGAATCCCTCATGTGCAGAGATTGGCACGCCGTGCGAGTCGGTCAAACCGGAGATTAGCACCGCGTAGCTAGTGTCATGATCCAAGGACTGGATGGTTCTAATGTGAAGGATGGTCGGGCGGTCATCCTCGGAGCGGGCATCCAACTCGACCCAGTGGGGGATGAGCTCGCCCGTATCTCGATTCAGCAGTTTGGTTGGATGATTGGCCTCGAGACTCTTACCGATCGTGTACTGCCCCGCTAGCTCAGAGACGTCAGGTTCGGTAGAGAAGGCCGTCATGATCTGGGAGGAAGGGCTGACACCGTCTATCTGGTTGATGATAGGGACCTCGACGACGGGGGAGAATGATGAGCCTGGAATCGAGTTCGGGGCGTAGTTCATCCTGACGCCGGTCACCGTGCTTTCATCTTCAGTGAGGAAGGCGTCCGAGGGGAATGGCAGCATGCAGTGTATGGGATTGGTGTTGTCGCAGCCATCCGTATGTGGAATCGAGGCGATTTCTGGAGCGGGGTCGTCTCCGTCGTCGGGAAGGACGGGTGGGGTACACGAGCCATCGTCGGTAGTTGCAACTGGATCGAAGTTGGACGCAGTAGAGTCGGTGCAACCCGTAATCTCCTGAGGTTCGTGGGTGACACTGGCAGTGCAGCCGGCGAGAAGCATCGTTACGACTAGGAGGATCGAGGCGATCTTGGGCCCTCGGTCACTCATGTGCGGTCCGAAAGCGAACGGGTTATCAAACCCCTCGCGTGCTAACCGCATTGGACGCAATAGACGCTTTCGGGCTGGCCACCCTCAATGAATGTGGTGAACCATCCGAGGAAGCCCACGCCCTCCACCTCTAGGGTGTAGAACCTCTCCGAGGTCAGAATTGTGTGTGCCTGACCGGGCGAGAGGTATCCTGAGTAGGGCATGCCTGCCTCCTCGATCTGGGCATCAGCGTCGACGATGACCATCTTGTAGTCCACGGTCACATCGTTCTCCAGAAGGGCGTTGAAAAAGCGCATGGTCTGGTCGTAGGCGTCGTCGAAGCGCGCGAACCTGATGTCGTTGTCGTGCGTCCAGGTCCGTATCAGTAGGTCGGCGCTCGTCATCTCGTTGAAGTTGAGCCCATCCAGCGGGAAGTCAGTCAGAGTCGAGTTGAGGCCCCATATCTCGTAGAAGTCGTAGGTGTTGTTCGAGACCAGTCCGCCGCTGCCATCATTGAAAACGGCGATGTTCGCATCGGGATAGTCATCCGAGGCTAGCGCCCCGTAGAACGGTGCTGGTAGCGATCCCGCGCTGGATCCGGTTACGAAGATGTGCGTGGGATCTGGGTAGTTATCGAGCATGTAGGCATAGGCTGTCTGAGCGTTCACGTGCCCATTGTGGTGTACCGCCCCACCAGAGTATTCGGTCACAGTGTTACCGATGAAGATGTCGCCCGTGCAGTAGGGTACGTACACGAAGGACCAGTCTGCCAGAGGGTTGTCCCTGTTGTTGAGGTTGAAGATCCCGCCGTTGTTCGAGTAGACCGAGGAGGCAGTGCTTGGGTTGTCCCAATCTCCTACCGTGGTCTTGAAGGTCCCTCCTTCAAACTGGCAACTGTAGTTCTCCCAGCACCCGCCGCCGCCCTGGAAGTAGATAACCACCCGAGACGGGTCGGCGTGCCTCGTCCAGAACGAGTAGTTCGAGCCGTCCGAGCACTCGCAGTCACCGCCAGGGTCGTGCCTGACCCAGTCGATTCCGTAGGACGACTCCCAAGGCGGGTAGAAGCAGGAGCCGTCGTCGTCGGTAGCTGCGGATTGGTAGTTGGTCGCTGCCTCGTCCATGCAACCTATGATCTCGTTGACGTCCCACACGCCGTCTCCATCCGAATCCGCGTATTCGCAGGAGCCGTCATCCGTCGTGGCTGTGATGTCGTAATTCGTGGCAGATTCGTCTATGCACCCCAGAACGTCTGCATTGGAGTCCTCGCTCGGCTCTGACACGCAGCCTGAGAGCAGCATGCAGCCAACGAGGACTAGAGCGATTGAGGGCCGGTGACAACCACGCATGTACGAAAGGGGGAAGGGCAGAGTTATCAAGGTAGTTTTTCATTATTCCACGCTGGCTAGCGGGTCTTCGTCAGAATTCTGTGGAAGTGATGGACCCCGGTTTCCCTAGTCGGGGAGTACCGGCCACGGTCGTAGGCCCCAGCACCGACGCCACGCTGGGTTGCCTCGACAATTTCCTGATCCTCGGCCTCGATCTTGTCCAAATCGCCCCCGGCTCCCTTGCCAAGCATCGATTTGTCGCCGACGAAGCCATGGTAGATGATGCGTGTTCGATTGACTGAGAGGGGAACTACGAGGTTGACCGATAGTCCCCATGGGTAGAAGTTGAGCATCAACCCAGGGTAGAGCCAGTAGTAGTACGCCGCAACTCGCTCACCGTAGTCTGGCGTGGACTCTGGTAGGTCGAAGGCGGGATCTCCCTCGTTGGCGATGCCGATCTGGACCACGCCGCCATCGAACAGCTCGGTTCGATAGGAATCGTAGTCAAGCGCGTCGTGGAGGTCCGCGTGGACGTACGGTATGTGGAACCCCTCGAGGTAGTTATCGACGTACAGCGCCCAGTTAGCCTGGATCTCATACGTGCGATGACGCGATGGGTCGTGCTCGAAGTCCTCGATTGGAATCCACTCGAGCCTGTTCCGCAACTCTGCTATGCAGCCCTCGAAGCCGATTGGATCGGTCCCGGTGAACACGATTCCCTTCCACCTGTGAATGGGGAATGGGGCTAGGTCGTCAGATGGGCTGGGGAATCCCTCGACCCCTTCGAACTCAGGCATGTTCCTGAAGCAGCCGTCCAAGCCGAAGGTGCGGCCATGGTATGGGCATCGAAGAGTCTGGACCGAGCACGGCACACTAGAGATCAGCATGCCCCTGTGGGTGCATACGTTCGAGATGCATCGAACGCCCCCGTCCGTGGTCATGAGCATCGGCTCGCCCACCAGAGCCTCCATGTGGTCAAGCGGCAGGACATTAGTCTCGGCTAACTGGCTCTCGTGACCGGCGTAGTGCCATGACCCGGAGAAGGTCGCGAGCAGTTCCGAGAACAGCCCCTCATCCGTGTAGTAGCGCGAGGGCAGCGTCTGCGCCTTGCGGATATCCGGTTTGATCAAGGGGGACAAGGTGAACGCCGCGCTAGCCCTCGACGCAATCCAATGTAGCCATTTCTACGCTAGACATGTGGTCAACGAAGCGCTTGACCCTGTCATCGTTCACACCAAGATCCCCCACTCCCAGCCTCGACTTAGAGTAGACGTGGAGGACTGCGCCCCCGTCGTCGCAGTGTCCGTTGACGACGAAGTCGTCCGGGAATCCCCATAGTAGGGTCCTAAATACCGCATGGGTCTGCTCTGGCCACTCTCCGATGATTTCAGTCCTGGGCTCAGAGTCTACCCAAGATTCAACCTCACCCAGTACAACCCCTAGGCTCGAATCGAACCTCAACTCCGTGAGACCATCCCCTCGGTGGGGATTGGGGCCTATCATGGTGCAGTTCTTCGAGTTGTCGGGGCACGAGGTTGGGAAGGCACTAGGTTCGATCAGTATGTCGGAAGCCACCACCTGAATAGAAGCCACAGCAATTAGGTAGATTGCAACGATTCCTCCGGCGAATGCAGCAGCGCGCCTTCTGTTGGTCATGACTCACCTTCGGCTACGATGACCCTAGCCGCCCTGAGTACGCGGTCGTGGAACGTGTAACCCTGTTCGATGACCTCTATGACGCTGCCTGGCTGTGACCCCTCCGGCCCCGGAACAGTGGCGATAGCCTCCATACAAGTTGGATCGAAGGGTTTGCCAGCGGCCTCTATCGGACTCGCGCCCTCCGCTTCGAGGGCGGAACTGATGCCATCGAGGGTCATTCTGACACCCTCGATGACTGACTCGACTCCGTTGTCCCCCTCAGCGGACTCTAGGGCCTTGCTCAGGCTGTCGACCATCGGTAGCAGTCGCCTGGCTAGTGAGGCGCCACCATACCTGATTGCCTCTGAGCGGTCCCTAGCGGCCCTCTGACGCGTATTGGCGACCTCGGCATTGGCGTATTGGATCTCCTTCTCAAGCTCAGCCAATCGTCCCTCCAAATCGGCATCCTCGACGTCCTCGGCCTCAGGGACCTCAGTCGAATCCTCCCCTGACACGGACGTGGGTTTGAAGCACCACTCAAGAAACCGATGGTCGGAGTCAGTACGCGTAGAAGTATTCGCCAGCTGTCTTCTGCTCGCGGTCCTTGCGGCTCGACGGCTTGTTGATGCGGGGGCGGTGGGACTCCAGGTCACGACGGAAGGTGACGTCGACGTCCGACAGGAAGAGATTCATCCCCTTGCGCAGGGAAAGGGGACCCACGGCGTGGCCGTGCTTGCCGCCCTCCCCCTGGAAGACCAGAAGGGAGTCGCTGACGATATCGATGAAGTAGGTGTCGTGGTCGATTACCATGGCGGCCTTCTCGTTGCTCTCCATGGTCCTCCTGATTGCCTTCGCCGCCTCCATCCTAGCACTGGCGTCGAGAAACGCGCTAGGCTCGTCGAACAGGTACAGGTCGGCCTCCTTTCCGAGGCAAATCGCGATGCTGGCGGCTTGCATCTCGCCACCAGAGAGCTTCTTGACCCTGAGCTCGAGCAACTGGTCTATTTGCAGTGTACGGATGACTTGGGTGTGGAACTCGCCTGACCTCCACGAGACGCCAATCTCGCTGTCCAGCCACTCCATCACTGTTCCCTCGAAGTCAGTGCTGACATGCTGTGGTTTGTAGGAGACTTGGGAGTCCATGGTGCACCATCCCTGATCTGGTTCCATTTCGCCAGCGATCATCCTCACCATGGTCGTCTTTCCAGTCGAATTGGGGCCGACAACGCCGACGACCTCCGCGGACCTCACTTGCCCCTCACCGGTCGTGAGCTCGAACTCGCCGAGTGTCTTCTCCATGTCCCCCCAACGAAGCATCGCCTGACCGAGCCCCTCGCCCCTCACTCGGCCCTTCAGAAACTGGATGGGCTTGTCACGGATGCGGATGTTCTCTTCGGGGAGGAAACCATCCAGATAGGCATTGATCGCGGTTCTGGTCGATCTTGCGGGAGTGAAAATCCCGTAGGCAGCTCGCTCGCCGTAGACAATGTGGACCAGGTCGCAGAGGACGTCTAGGATAGCGAGGTCGTGCTCGACCACGATTACCCTCTTGCCTCGCTCAGCGAGATCCTGGATTATGCGGACGATTCGCATCCTCTCGTGGATGTCGAGGTAGGACGAAGGCTCGTCGAAGAAGTAGACGTCGGCCTCCTTCAGCAAGGTGGCGCAGATGGCGACCCTCTGAAGCTCCCCGCCCGAGAGTGCCTGGAGGTCGCGATCGAGGATGTGTTCGATAGTGAGCGCTTCGGCATATGATGCCGCCTCACCGCGCTCATCAACTCGCTCCAGCAGCTCCTTGACCAATCCATCGAAGATATCGGGCAGCTTGTCGACGTACTGAGGCTTGACAGCCACGGTGGCTTGCTCCTCTGAGACCAGTGCGAGGTAGTCCCTCAGCTCGCCTCTGGGGAACGAAGGCAGAATCTCCTCCCAAGCCTTCGAGTTCGAAGTCCAGTCCCCTAAATTGGGTCTGATAGTCCCGGAAAGGAGGTTGATTGCTGTGGACTTCCCCATCCCATTAGGCCCCAGGACTCCGATTACCTTCTCCTCTCGAGGTGCTGGGAGGCGGAACAGGCGGAAGCCGTTCTCGCCATAACGGTGGGTCATCTCTCCTTCCAGCTCACTTGGGAGATTGGTGATGATGAGCGCGTCGAAGGGACACTTGTTGACGCAGATGCCGCAGCCAATGCATAGTGGCTCTGAGACGATCGGCTTGCCGGTGTCGTCGTCGAACACTATGCACTCTATGCCGTTGCGGACCGGGGGGCAGAAGGCCCAGCATTCCGCGTTGCACTTCTTAGGTTGGCAACGATCCTCGAGAAGAACGGCCACCCTCATGCTTCTTTCCCCCTGCGTTTCGCTCAATACATCTTCCATGCGGCTTCCCGGAGGCAGCCGCTTTTCACTCAGAGACCGAGGAACCGGAACCTCACATACACGTATGCTGCCAATAGCATCTTTTCGGTCTTCGACAGCTGGACTCTCTCAGTGAACACATCGCCATCGCGCTTGATGATCTTCTTCATAATCGACTGATAGAAGAATGTCATCGCCGCGGGAGAGTAGCGGGACGATTTGTCGAGCATGGGGAGCAGCTTGAGCGACCGCTCTCTGTATCCGTCAGCACGCTCAAGGTACTCCTTGACGAACGGGGTCCAGCCGGGATGGTCCATCAGCGCCTTTCCGCTCTTGACATCCTCCTCGGTGATGCCCCAGCGGGCGAGGTCCTCGATGGGCAGGTAGATCCTGTCACGCTCAGCGTCCTCGGCGACGTCGCGGATGATGTTGACCAATTGCATGAACACACCCCAGGACTCCGCGGACTCTCTCGCTCGTGGGTCGTCGTAGCCGTATATCTCGATGCAGACCAGTCCCACTGTCGAAGCTACTCTGTAGCAGTAAGAGTAGAGGTCCTCGAAGGTTTGGTACCTATTTCGGTGGAAGTCGTTCTCCATCCCGCTGATCATGTCGTCCAAGAGCTGGCGGTGGATGCCAAACGTCCTCACAGTGTCCTTGATTGCGATGAAGATCGGGTCGGTTGAGGTTATGTCTCCATAGGCCGTTGACAGTTTCTTCCGGTAGTAGAAGAGCTGTGACATCTTGTCGTTGTAGGTCGATCGGTCGAGCACCGGCTTGCCGGGGCTGAGATGCTCAATCTTGGCTCTGTAATCCACTGATTCCGGATCGTCTGAGGAGCCCCCAGGGAAGACATCTACGTAGTCCCCATCGGCGATGTCGTCGGCCCTCCGGCAGAATGCGTAGTAAGCCATGATGGCACGACGCTCCTTTTCTGGTAGATACTTGAACGAGTGGTAGAAGTTGCCGGCCTCCCGCCGGGTCAGCTCCTCGCAGTACTCGTAGGCCGTTTCGATCATGTGGTCGGGGACATCGGGCTCAGTCCAGATAGCGGCATCGATGTGCCTGAACGGGTTGACCAGTTCCCCCCGTGGACCGAAGACGCCCATGAAGAGGGCTCCCTCGCGCACTGCTTCGAGCGCGGTGATGCTGATGGCGTGTGCAGCTTCCTTGGTCAGGTCAACTGCAGCCCTGATCCTATCAATGGGTTGGTCGGCATCGTCGAAGTCACCGACGTAGGGTTTCCACTGAAGCCCGTCATCGGGCATGTCCGCGGCCCGGGTATCCTGACTCTGCGCCATAGCGTTACCTAATTCGGGTGGCCACGCGTTCCACTTGAATGTCTCCCGAGTGCGATTGCGGAGAGCGACAAAATTCTGACTAGCATATCAGACGGGTTCGCGTCAGACGTTGCGATTGGAGTCGAGGAGTTTCTGACTTCGCCGGACAGAGGGCAGAGCAAGGAGGGTTCTGCTCCTCAGTCGTTTGATTTCAGGCCGCATGACCTTGATGCGGCTCTCGGAGTCCAGAACGTTCTGATTGCGCAGCAGCGCCAGCGTTCGTTGACCGATGAGCACCGGCATCATGCACGCTCCGCGCAATCGGAATTGCCTGTGAGGCAGCAGGCCGATGTACTCGACCGCGGCATACAGGTGAGCGGATGCTTTGTCGATGTAGCCATCGAACAAAGTTCGGAAACGGTCGATGGACCCCGGTTCGAGAAGGTCGCGCGGCGTCAAGCCGTGCTCGGACAACGCTTCGCTCGGTAGATAGCAACGTCCCAATCGCAGATCCTCCGGGACATCGCGCAGGATGTTGATCAGTTGCAGCGCCTTGCCGAACCTCACACCAGTCTCGAACAACTTCGCCTTGGTTTCGGCATCGGCCTCGAAAAGGTGCTCGAGGGACATGTGAGTC
>JAYZLU010000109.1:0-3206 GCA_036153975.1 Thermoplasmatota archaeon
GTTCCAAGAAAGTGGGGAGGCTGAATCTAAGGCAGTTTCCCAAAGCACCCCATCGATATCCGAAGGCTCACCAATCATCTCCCAAAGCCTATTGGAAGAAAAAGGAACGAATGGCCTCAGTGCCACAGCAAGGCACCTACAGAGCCTCCAGGACATAGCCAGACATGAAAGCGAGTTCGACCTTTCCTCCGAATTCTCTGCATCGATGAACTTCCATGGAGCTGCTTCTTGGAGCAACGAATTACCTAGTTGTGAGATACCCATGATGGTTCGCAAGGCCTCTTTGAAGCGCTGCCTCTCCATCGATTCGATAGCACTGGACATCATCGATTCGACATTGTCAATCAGACTGCTGTGGTCCGCGAAATCATCGTATCCATCTAAGGGGTTGGAGCCATCTGTAGGCAGTTTGTGGGTCAGAGTCATCACCCTATGGACGAAATTGCCGTAGGTGCCGATCAACTCGTTGTTGACCCGGTCTACGAACTCCTCCCAGCGAAAGTCAGTGTCGTGAGTCTCAGGCATGTTGATGGAAAGGTAGTACCGTAGAGAATCGGGGTCATACTGCTCGAGGTACGAAGGAAGCCAGACGGCGTGACGCCTGCTTTTGCTGAACTGCCCCCCCTGGAGCATCAGGAACTCGTTGGCAGATACATTGTCCTCGAGAACCAAGTTACCGGGAGATGGCTCATGGGTGATGCCATGCTCATTTTCTGAGGCATTCAGTCCCATCAGTATAGCTGGCCAGATGATGGTATGGAATGGTATGTTGTCCTTGCCCATGAAGTAGATGTGGCGAGGTGGCTGGCCGCCCTCCGGGACCTTCCACCACCTCTCCCAGGCAGATGCCCCGTCTGGATGGCCTTCCTCTGCTGCATAGCGTTGAGCCCAAATCCTAGCACACGTGTAGTAACCTTGGACTGCCTCGAACCAAACATAGACTCTCTTTGAGTTCCACTCCTCGCCTTCAAGTGGCAGAGTGATGCCCCAGTCGATGTCCCTAGTCACCGCTCGGGGGCGCAATCCCATATCTAGCCAGTTCTTCGACATAGCCCTGACGTTTGGCTTCCAAACACCCTTCCTTTCAGAGGCATGAGCTTCTAGTGATGCTTGGAACTCATTCAAGAGCAAGAAATAGTGATCAGTGTCTCTGACCTCGATTTTGGCATCGGGATTCAACTTTGACATTGGGTTGACGAGTTCGTGGGCTTCGTAGGTAGCGCCACAGGAATCGCACTGATCCCCTCGAGCGCCTTCATCTCCACACACCGGGCAATCTCCCTCGACATATCGGTCAGGGAGAAACCTTAGACTTCCCTCCGATCCGACTGAGCAATATTGCTGCATTGTCTTGCGTTCTAGAAAATTAGCCTCAAGCAGCTTGCTGAAGACCTCTCTTACGATGTCCTTGTGCATAGGGTCGGAAGTCCGGTTGTAGAGTGCTCCGCCGAATTCGATCCCCCGGGGATCCACGGGATTGACCCATGAGCACCCTAAATCGGCCAATGCCTTCGAGTTGATCGAGTGGTATGTATCTACTACCTCCTGTGGGTGAATCCCCATCTCCTCGGCAGTAATGGTGATTGGAGTTCCGTGCTCGTCCGACCCGCTACACATCAGGACCTTGCGTCCGCGAGCTCTCTCGTATCGGTACTGAATGTCTGCGGGAAGGCAGTTGCCAGCGACGTGACCTAGGTGAAGCGGGCCGTTCGCATAGGGCCATGCCATGAATATTGTTACGTAACTCATCCCGACAACCACTTTCTCTCCCGTCAAGTTAGATATTTATGTCATGTTCGCCCGGAAGGACATGGAGCTAAGCGCAGTGAATAACCGTACGGGTACTTTCACGACACCCCATCGGACTCCGAGAGGCATCAGAATTGGTTGATTACACAATAATCGTCGCATACGCCGTACTGGCTCTGAGCGCTTCGTTTCTCTGTAGCATTCTAGAGGCTGTTTTGCTATCAGCGTCGCACGGACACATCGCTGCTCTCAGGGACACTCATAGTAAGATCAGTCTGACCTGGACTTCTTGGAAGGAGGACCCTGAGCGCCCTCTCACGGCCATTCTCACACTCAACACTGCTGCTCATACAATCGGGGCACTCGGAGTTGGAGCAGAGGTCGAGAACCAGTTCGGTGGTGGGCAGGTCATAATCCTCGCTTCAGCCATACTCACGTTGGCCATACTGCTGCTCAGCGAGATTCTGCCCAAGACCATCGGAGCACTCTACTGGCGCAGACTAACGATTCCCTCGTACCACATCCTTAGGGTTATGATGGTGATCCTATGGGTCATCGTAAAGCCCATCGAGTTGATTCGCTCCTTGCTGCCTCGCGTAGAATCAGCAACTGTTACGCGCAATGAGCTCTCAGTACTTGCCGACATCGCGGAAGAATCGCAGGTAATCGAGGAAGACGAGGAGACCGTTATTCAGAATCTTCTGAGGCTAAGGGAGATCAAGGTAAGCGCCATAATGACGCCCAGGGTAGTCATGACGACTGTCACTTCGACCGAGACTGTCGATGAGGTACTGAAGAGAATCCCCATCATGATTCACGGCAGGATGCCAGTTACTGGTGATAGCGTTGACGAAGTGAGGGGATTCGTCCTCAGGAGCGAGATTCTTAGGAGGGCCGCAGGCGATGACTTCACTAAGACCATGGCTGAAATCTCCAGGATTGCACAATCCTGCAGTACGGAGGACTCGGTGGACAGAGCGCTCGACATACTACTGGAGAACAAGGAACAACTATTGGTAGCCAAGGACGAGTTTGGCGGTACTGCAGGACTGGTCACTATGGAGGACATTATCGAGACTCTTCTTGGCGTCGAGATTGTGGACGAATCCGACCAAGACGCAATCGACGACGGGGTTCTTCACGAGGACATGAGAGAACTAGCCAAGATTCGCTACGACTATGAGCCCGAGTGAGAAGGAGACTTCCTATTCGGTTCCATCGCCAGTGGTGACGTCACTGACTTCCTTGTCTTGCAGCCAGCCCCTCTCTGCGGAGTAGTCGCCTAGTTGCTCCAGCCTTTTCAGCCACCCCTTGGCCTCGGCGGTCTTGGTGGTCCTCACCAGCCAGACCCCACCAAAGAGCGTGTCCCATAGCCCCATGTTATCCCTCTTAAAGCGGTAGAATAGGTAGTCCACCATAGGTGGAAAAAGAAGGCCCAGCCCTATACCGAGAAGAAC
>JAYZLU010000110.1:0-2776 GCA_036153975.1 Thermoplasmatota archaeon
AAAGAGCCACTGGACCTGTGCAACTACATCGGAGGGGAGTTCGTCTGCCACTCTGGTGCTGAGTGGGTCAACGTCCTCGAACCAGCCACCGGCCACCGCTTCGCAAGAGCCCCCCTGTCCGGAGAGCACGATGTCGGCGATGCCGTCAGCGCCGCAAGGCAGGCACAGCCGGCATGGGGCGCTCTAAGCCACTCCGAGCGCGCTGACTGGCTAGATCGCATCGCCGATGCGCTTGAGGCGCGCTACGAGGATGTCGCAGCGCTCGAGAGCCGCGACACCGGCAAGCCGATCTCACTAGCCCGTGACGTCGATGCGCAACGCTCCGTGTCCAACTTCCGCTTCTTCGCAGGCATGCTGCGAGAGCACGAGGGGGAGGTCTTCGAGATGGCCAGCGCGACCAACTACGTCGTCCACAAACCGGTCGGCGTCGGCGCTCTGATCACCCCCTGGAACCTGCCGCTCTACCTGCTCTCGTGGAAGGTCGCACCCGCTATCGGCATGGGCAACACCGTGGTGTGCAAGCCCAGTGAGCTGACCCCTATGACCGCAGACCTGCTGATGCGGGTCATCGATGAGGTCGGCCTGCCCGCCGGGGTTGTCAACCTCGTGCACGGCGACGGAGCTGGAGCCGGAGCCCCACTAGTGGCCCACTCAGACGTCGATCTGGTCTCGTTCACCGGTGGGACGTCAACCGGCGAGAAGGTGGCGGCATCGGCCGCTCCCGTGTTCAAGAAGCTCAGCCTAGAGCTTGGCGGAAAGAACGCGAGCATTGTTTTCGCGGACTGCGATATGGAATCCACAGTGGCGGGGGTCGTCCGAGCTGGCTTCCTCAATCAGGGCCAGGTCTGCCTGTGCGGCTCTAGGGTTCTGGTCGAGGACTCGATCTACGACGAGTTCCGCGACCGCTTCATCGACGCGGTCGAGGCGATGCGAGTGGGCGATCCCTCAGACGAGACCACCGACCTCGGGGCGCTGATCTCGGGACGGCACCTCGAGAAGGTGCAGGGCTACGTCGAGCTGGCTAAGCAGGAAGGAGGCAGTCTGCTCACCGGAGGGACGCCGTGCATGCCCACGGGATTCGAGCACGGCAACTGGATGGCACCCACGGTCATCGAGGGGCTAAGCCCCGACTCGCGGTGCTCGACGGAGGAGATCTTCGGTCCCGTGGTCACGCTCCACCCATTCAGCAGCGAAGACGAGGCAGTGGCCATCGCCAACAACACCCGCTACGGACTCGCCGGAAGCGTATGGACAGGCGATCTCGAGAGGGGCAAGCGGGTCTCCGAGGCCATAGAGACTGGGATGGTATGGGTCAACACCTGGCTGCACAGGGATCTGCGAGTTCCGTTTGGTGGTGTCAAGGATAGTGGAGTGGGCCGAGAGGGTGGCAAGTGGAGTTTGGGCTTCTTCTCAGAGGCCATGAATGTCTGTGTCAAGCACGACTGATGCAGCAACAGTGAAAGTCCGCTCTTGGGCGATGCGGAGCAATATGGCGCCAGTGGGCATCACAGGGTTGGGCGCATACGTCCCACCAGATGTCATGACTAACGACGACTGGGCCGAGATAGTCGATACCAGCGACGAGTGGATAACCACCAAGACCGGTATCAAGGAGCGCAGGATCGCTGCTGACGACGTCTGTACGAGTGATCTCGCCGTCATCGCCTGCCAGCAGGCCATGGACGAGGCCGGCATCGGGCCAGATAACGTGGACATGCTCATCCTCGCCACCTCTTCTCCCGACGTCCCTCTCTCCTCGACAGCGGGCATCACCCAGCACAAGCTCGGCTGCACCAAGGCGGCCGCCTTCGACATCAACGCGGTTTGCGCCGGCTGGATCCACGCCCTCGATGTCGGAGCGCGCTTTGCAGGCACCCCTGGATACGACAACGTGCTGGTCGTGGGTGCTGAGGTATACAGCCGCATTCTCAACTGGGAGGATCGCACCACGTGCGTCCTCTTCGGCGACGGCGCCGGGGCAGCCGTCCTGCAACAGGTAGGTGAAGGCAGGGGCCTACTTGGAAGCTGGATGATGTCCGACGGCGCCGGAGCCGGGGTCATCGAAATCCCGGCGGGCGGGGTCAAGAAACCGATTCCGTCCCCGGGCTTCGAAGACGGGGAGCAGTACTTCCACATGGACGGGCCTGCGGTTTGGGACTTTGCGACCGAAGCATTTCCCCAAGCGGTCAGGGCCGTTCTAGAGAGAACCGGTCATTCGATAGAAGACGTCGCCATGATTATCCCTCATCAGGCCAACCTGAACATCATCAAGGCGGGCATGGAGAAACTCGGACTGTCGATGGACAAGACGTTTACGAATCTACAGAAGTATGGTAACACCGCTGGAGCGAGTGTGCCCCTCGCCCTGCGCGAAGCCCTAGACGAGGGGCTAATCGGCACAGGGGACCTCGTGGTCACCGTAGCCTTCGGCGGCGGCCTTGCATGGGGTGCGAATGCTATGGTCTGGTGAATCTCAATCTGCCCATTGGTCTTCTAGGAGTTCTTCCTCCAAAATCAAATCTTCAATCGGTTCATCCTTCTTCCTGATAATCTGCAGGAATAAGATTCCGATTACCACCCCAATAGGCAAGAGGAGTATGGCCCACTTCCCGGTGACGAATTCAATGACGAGGCCCATCCCAGTTGCATCGTCGTCCTCTGAATCACAAATTCCATCTCCATCGCTGTCCGGTGGGACGTCGTTGTCGTCCAGAGGGTCGGTACCGCAGATGAACTCGTCACTGTCGCTCCAGCCGTCGTCGTCGTCGTCCGAGTC
>JAYZLU010000111.1:0-7587 GCA_036153975.1 Thermoplasmatota archaeon
GCTCCTACTGGGTGACGAGCTGACCGGCAACCTCGACTCAAAGACCTCCGCGATGGTAATGGAGGTGCTGGTCAAGGCCTGCGAGACCGAGGGCATAACCTGCGTCTTCGTGACTCACGACGAGTCCCTGATCGCATACGCTACAAGGGTGGTCAGGATTGACAGCGGCAGGATAGTTTCGGACGAGCCGGTCGGGTGAGGTGGGCCATTGTTCGCATTACTGACCAAACGACTCGCAAGGAGCCTGTGGCGCACCAAGATTAGGCTCATCGCGGTCGTGCTGATGGTGGTGCTCGGAGTTTTCGCGGGGATATCCTTCGCGGTCTACGCTCACACTGCCTCTGGCATTTACGACGTCATCTACGCAGACACCGATGACGGAGCCAACCTGCCTGACGTCTGGGTCGAGAACCCTAGCGGAACGTGGGAGGGGGGGACCTCCGACTCCATCTGCACGGACATAGCGGACCATTGGCCCGAGTCCGAGCTTGTGTTGAACGAGTGCGAGCCTCGGCTGAAGCTCGATGGGCTGTTGTTCCACACAGATGAAGGGGGCGAGGACGTCCTCGTCCCCGCGGTGTGGTATGGCATAGACGAGGGCTACGTCGACAGAGTCTGGTTCCCTGACCACGACTGCTGCTCAGGGACGGTGGCGTCCGCCGATGACGAGATCGTCATAGACGCACGCGTGGCATCGGGGATGGATGTGGGGATCGGGGACACGATCTCCATAGGCGCCGGCTTCGGGAGCCTCGACTACACCGTGGTGGGCACAGGGCACATCTCCAGTTACCTGTACTTCGCTCCAGAGGGGAGCCTTTTCCCTGCGGATCCCGGCACCTTCGCCATAGGGTACCTGTCCGCTGGTGGTCTCGAGCGCCTCGCCAACCTCAGTCCCGGCTCGTCCAACCTGCTTCTGATCGACGTCGTGGGCACACCCGATTATGACCTCCAGTCGACGACTGAGGTCGAGGGAGAGGAGCTTAGCGCGCTGATGGAAGGCATAACGGCTGTCATGACAGAAACTGACGACTCCCACTCTCTGGTCTACGACCGCTCGGGCGTCAACTCGGTGGAGTTTCTTCGCGCCGACGCCGAGGGAGCGATGAAGACTTACGTCCCACTTACTGCGATGATAGCCATCGTCGCGGGAATCACCATCTTCCTGAGCCTCCAGAGGCTCGTGCAGTCGCAGGCCAGGGAGATAGCGATACTCCGCACTCTGGGTATACCTAGGGGGGCCATCATTCCCGGTTACGTCATCGCACCTCTGCTGATAGGCCTCGTCGGCAGCTTCATCGGCGCTCTCCTCGGTGTCCTCGTGGGCGCCCCGGGAATGCTGGGGGTTTACGAGGACATAGTCGGAATTCCAATCGTCAATGCGGCGGACGTGACGCCACTGATCCTGCAGATTGTCGGCGTTGCAATGCTAATCGTTCTGATTTCTGGGATCTTCCCCGCCCTGCAGGCAGCTAGGCTCCAGCCCCTGGAGGTCATGCGCGGACAGCACGAGGTCAGGCTGTCCTCCCGGAGAATCCAGAAGCTGACTTCCAGCCTACCCGCTACGATAGGCCTGACTATCAGGTCGAGTATCAGGAAGCCTACCCGACTTGCCTTCACGTTCTTGGCTGTAGGGCTCTCGATGCTCATATTCGGCAGCATGACTCTGATGATGGCCACAATGGAAGACTCGTTTTTAGGCGGCTTAGAGGATAATCAGAACTGGGACGCCCAGGTCAATGTTCCGTTCGGCGGCGAAGCCGCTGTCATCGACTGGGCCGAGGAGAAGGGGGCCGCTCACGAGTCCATGCTGCTGTTCCCGGTCAACCCCGTGAACGACTCGAGGTACTTACTCGCCTATGGCTTGGACAAGCTGTCTACCGAGGATGACGCGATGATGGTCCTCGACCTGATGGAGGGCAGCATCCCGGAAGAGGGAGCCTCCACTACCCAGGTCCTCATCGACGAGGGCTTGCGAGTCTTCCTAGAGTGGGACGTGGGCCAGACCCAGACGGTGATGATCGGCTCGTCCCCAATACAAATCGAGATCACAGGGATTACCCAGGGGGAGATATCTCGGACCGTATACCTCCACAGGGCCGATTTGGCTCAGGCCGTCGGAATCGAGGCTACTTCGGTCCTTATCGCCCTGCCCGATGGCGTCGGGGTCGACAACGAGCTGGGCGAGATATCCCTGGGAGTCACCCAGAAGGGGGACTTGATCGCTTCCTTCGAGTCAATCCTGGAACAGCAGCAGGTGTTCTTCAGCGCAATCCTCACATTGGGCATCATCATCGCCATCGTGGTCCTGTTCAACACCCTCCTGATGAACCTCGCTGAGCGCGACAGGGAAATCGCTACTCTGAGAGTCCTTGGCGCCCCGATTTGGCGAATCGGGAGCATGATGCTCGGAGAGCACTTCGCCATCGGGGTGGTCGGGGGGACTCTAGCTTGCGTCTTCACCGTTATCGGGACACAGGTCCTGATTTCCTCCTTCGTCCAGTGGGCGTTCTACATGACCGTGCAGACCGACTTGTCCGTGGCCGTCCTCCTGATCGGGATCGTGGTTACTATCTCAGTCATGCTCACGCCGTACGGGATGTGGAGAATCAGAAGGATGGACCTCGTCGAGAAAGTCAAGGACCTCTCACAGTGAGGCACGCCTGTGCGCATCGTGACTTGGAACCTCAATGGCATAAGAGCAGCGCATCGCAAGGGGCTGACTGACTTCGTCAAGCGCATCGACGCGGATATCTGGCTGTTCCAGGAGACGCGGGCTCTGCCCGAGCAGATGCCTGTTGAATGGGAAGCCCCGGAGGGTCACGATGTCCTCTGGCACCCAGCTCAGAAGAAGGGTTACTCGGGGGTGATGACCTGCTCTAGAAGTGGTCTTGTAGAGGTCGGGCGCGGCATCGACACCCAGTTGGACGAGATCCGCGATCCGGATGGCAGGGTCCTCCACACAAAGCATGGAGACTTGCACTGCGTCAACATGTACCTGCCGAACGGCTCGTCAGGCCCCGAGCGCCAGCTGTACAAGGACCGGTGGACCGAGGACATGCTGGTCTGGTCCGAGCGATTCGTCGACTCTGACGAACCGGTCCTTCTGTGCGGCGACCTCAACATTGCCCATACCGAGGACGACATCTGGAACCCCTCGGGCAACCGCCGGACCTCTGGCTTCCTGGACCATGAGCGTGAGTGGTTCTCCAGACTTCTCGACAGTGGCTGGCACGACCTGCTTCGTATCCACGTCGGTACACGAAAGGGACCGTACACGTGGTGGTCGAACCGAGGACGCGCGAGGGAGCTGGACCGCGGCTGGAGAATCGACTACGTGCTAGCCAATGCCACCGCTAGGCCCCTGTTAAGGTCCGCAGAGGTGCTTCGTGAGGGAGGCCTTGTCGTGTCCGACCACGCGCCTCTGATTGCCGACCTCAATCTTTGATCGCTCCCTCTGTGAGCGGATTTACAGCCTAAGGGCCCATGAGTCACCTTTCAAGTGATGAAGCGCTGGCGGGAATGCATGGCCGAAACGCTCCCCGAGCGCCTCGAGCGCCTCCTGCCCGGCGGCAGAGGGATTTGGGTCCCGATGGACCACGGCGCCTCGAGATATCCCGAAGCCGGCATAGAGGCCACCGATGCCGCCGTTGACGCTGCCATCGCCGGCGGCGCAGACGCAATCGTACTGCAGAAGGGCGCCGTCAGCCACCACGCCAACCGCACCGGCTGGGGGGGCTTCGTGTGCCACGTCTCGGTCTCCACCGTGCACGGAGGCGCACGCGCACAGGACAAGGTCAGCGTGGCTACAGCCGCGGAGTGTCTCTCGCGAGGCGCTGCGGGGCTCTCTGCCCAAGTCAACCTCGGAGAGGACGCTGAGGCAGACATGATTGAGCGCATGGGTGCACTGACTACAGACGCCTACCAGTTCGATCTCCCCGTCCTCGGGATGTTCTACCCCCGAGGCCCGAACCTGGTTATCGACCCGGACGACCCGACTGGAGGCGTCGCTCACGCTGCCCGACTCGCGTGGGAACTCGGCTGCCACGTCGTCAAGGTACCTTGGACCGGCTCGCCAGACTCCTTCTCCGCGGTCGCTTCCGCTGTTCCGATTCCAGTTCTCATCGCCGGCGGGCCCAAGGAGACCCCCTTCACCGAGCTTTTGGATATCGTCGAGCAGGCGATGGGCGCTGGCGGAGCCGGGGTGTGCATAGGACGCCAGGTGTTCGGAGCCGAAGACCCAACATCTCACGTAAGGGCCCTCAGTGCCATTGTGCACGAGGGGGAGAGCGCGTCCGAGGCAGCGAATCATCTGAAGTGAGAACATGGAACTCTGGCTCGACGCTTCAATTGATGGACAGAATGTCGCGAACGGTTCCACTCGAGTCTGGGAGGGTAGAGCGCACGACGTGGCAGAGGTGGTCCTCGACGATCACCGGGCCCAGGAAGAGGCCCTCTCACTCATCGGTATGGTGCCTTGGGTATTGGTCAGATGCTCGGATTGGACGATGATTCCGCTTGAGAATCTCGTGGCCGCATCCAGAGGCAGTGGGACAAGAATAGCTGTGGCGATTACCAATGAGGTTGACCTCGCAGGCGCTGCCTTTGCCCTCGAGCATGGGGTTGACGCTATTCTCGTCACAGACGACCTGTGGGAGGCAGCTAGGGAAATGGCAGAATCCCGAGAGTCCTCGGGCGACTCATCCGACTCAGCTCCCGCATCCGTCGCCACAGCCGCAATCACCTCGATTGAGAGCGGTGGGGTCGGCGAGCGGGTGTGCATAGATCTAATCGAGAGGCTGGATGATGGCGAGGGTATCGCCATCGGTTCGGTCGCCGAAGCGCTCTGCCTAGTTCACGGAGAGACAGTTCCCTCTGACTACGTGCCCACCAGGCCGTTCAGGGTCAACGCGGGGGCAGTCCACTCGTACGCGCTCATGGCCGATGGCTCGACGAGGTACCTCAGCGAGCTTAGCGCCGGTGAGGATGTCGCCATCGTATCCTCTGATGGCTCCCGGAGGTCGGCGACCATCGGCCGCCTCAAGATCGAGCGCAGACCATTCCTCCTGGTCAGATTCCTCTCAGGAGACTCCGAGGGGCAGATCATCGCCCAACAGGCAGAGACGGTTCGCCTAGTTACGCCAAGTGGAGGGCAGATCTCAATCACCGATGCTGCTGCTGGGGACGAGATCTCCATTCTCTGTGACCGAAGAATGAGGCACATGGGCATCGCCCTTGAAGGGAGGATGGTCGAGAAATGACCGTATTGGGGATAGGAACCGCCAACGGAGGGATTTCGATTCTCCACGCCCTTGGCTTGGGCAAGGGCTGTTCGGTGGGGGTGGATCTCCTTACCACCGTGAGTCTGCTCGATGAGCCCAGTACCGTCGAGGAGGATGACCACGGTTTGCTAGACGCTGTACTGGCATGCTGGCGCTCAGCAAAACTTCCTTCTGCGAGCGTGTGTGGATGGTCCGTCGAGAGCGAATTGCCAGTAGGCCAGGGGCTTAAGTCCAGTTCCTCGGTAGCGTGCGCTGCGCTGCGAGCACTGAACGAGTCTGCATGGGCTGGCCTTTCGGACAACGAGATCGCAGACCTAGCTGTCGCCGCCCAAAGGAGGGCGAAGTGCACCCTCACCGGGAGCATGGATGACGTCTGGGCGGCTCTCTGTCCTGGATGGAAACTAGTCGACCCCGTTCGGACCGCATCTGAGTCAGTATTGCTTGAAGGCGAGCTGGAGCAAGGCCTGACTGTCCTACTCGGCTTGCGTGGAGAGAGGAAGTCCACTATCGAACTTGACTCGTTCAACCAGCACCATCAGATCTTCGAGAGGGCCTTGGCATCTCTTGCCAGCGGCTCCCCGTTAGAGGCACTTTCCGCGAACGGGATGGCTGTGGCTGCAGCTACCGACGACTTCGAGGCCCTGCGAATCTGCAACCTGTGCATCGCCACCGGTGCCATCGCAGCTGGCATCAGCGGCTCTGGCCCGGCAATCGCCGTCGTCTGCTATCCCCAAGACTCACAGACCTTGTTCTCGAACCTATCAGACTCCGGCCTCGAGGTCATCCCAACCAGATTCGTCACCTCCGAGACGATAAGCGAGGAGGCGTTCTGATGGGGATGTCTCTGGGCGATAGGCTGCGGGTGACTCTGTTCGGCGAGAGCCATGGCACTTGCGTCGGAGCACTCATCGAGGGCGTTCCTCCCGGTACACAGATCGACCCTGAGACCCTAGCGAGAAACCTCGCTTTGCGCAAGCCCGGACGCAGGTCTCTCTCGGCCCGCACCGAATTGGATGATTGCGACATCCTTTCTGGGATCTACGAGGGGAGGGCAACTGGCTGGCCTATCCTGATGATGGCTCGAAACTCGGACGCCCGCTCTTCTGACTACGAGTTCCTCCCGGACCATCCGAGGCCAGGCCATGCTGATATGGTGGAATCCATCCGCTCGGATAGGGCAAACGATCCTAGGGGCGGGGGCTCGCAGTCCGCTCGCCTGACCCTTGGCCTCGTGGCCGCCGGAAGCCAAGTGCGAGGCATGCTCGACGCTGCTGGCTGGACGTGCCACGCTCATTTGCATAGCGTGGGTGCGATTACCTCCCGTCCCCTCTTTGAGCTGGACCGCTCCATACCATTGGTTCCGGATAGCGACATGGAGCGTCTGAACTGCAGGGATCCCGAGACCGCCTCCCTTATCTCCGACTACTTGGATTCCGTCAGAAAGGACCAAGACACCGTAGGCTCTGTCGTTGAACTCCTAATCGAGGGACTACCCATCGGAGTCGGCGAGCCTTGGTTCGATGGCATCGAGCCCGCATTGGCGCGCGGCCTCATGGCGATTCCGGGTGCCCGCGCCGTCGAGTTCTCACATGGTTTCGAATCGTCTAGGATGCGAGGCTCGGAGCATAACGACGCATGGCTCCCGGGCGTTGAATCACCAGTCCTCGAGGGGTCCGATACTGGAGATGCTGATGGGGCACTGGGAGGACGGTCAACTGGTGCGCCAATCCGCGTAAGAGTTCACTTCAAGCCTCCGAGCAGCATTCCACGGGAGCAGTTCACACTGCATCTGCCTAGCAATGAGACACGCGCTCTCAAAGTTGGTGGCAGGCACGATCCGGTCATTGGACCCAGGGCCGCTCCCGTGGTTGAGGCCGTTGCCATGCTAGTGGTTTGCGACCTTGGCATGATGGGGGGCTTCTTGGCCATTCACGACTGACGCTCAAGGTACTGTTGGATCCTTAGTGGCAGGTTGATTGCGAACATGGACGCGATTACCATGAAGACCAGTATCGTTCCAAGGGCGACTCCGTAGACGCTAGTCAGCTCGACGCTCTCCCTGAGCCTGTTCGCCGCCACCTCGTCGAAGATTCCTACGAAGGCAGGGATGATGAGGTTGATGAACAGAGTCAGCATGGCCACGAATCCCGCTATCACGGGTGTGATTCCCAGAGCTCGACCGTACCTACTAGTGATCCGGTTGACATTCATCACATAGACCTCCCCGGTTCGAATGGAGGTGTCCAGAATGGAGAACCTGATTATTCCGCTTGAGATCTCTATGTACATGACTAGGAAGATGGCA
>JAYZLU010000112.1:0-14039 GCA_036153975.1 Thermoplasmatota archaeon
CCTCGGTGAGATTCGGGACATGCTGCTGCGGATCGAGAGCAGTATGTAGAGTCGATATTTCCCGGCGCGATCCCTAGGGACTGTGGCGTCTCAACGCTTCTTGCTGAACTTGGATCGGCGCTTGCTGGCGCCCCTCTGCTTGAACGACTTGCGCTGGGCGCGCTGCCTGCGGTCGCCCTTGGCCGGCCCCCTGCTGCCAATCTCCTTGCCCTGATCCTTGGCCTCCTTCATGCGGCTGCGAAGGATGTCGCCTATCGCCTGCATGACACCCTCCTTGCTCTGCGCTCCGGTGGCCTCGAGGGCGTGCTTGGGGGGCATCACCAACCTGCCCTCCTTGGCATAGGGTCTCGATGGGTGGCTGGCCTCCGGCTCCTGCCTCATTTTGCGGATGCCGGCGCTGCGGGCCGCCCAGACCACCGAGTCGAGGGTCGGGCTGGGGATGCTGGCGTGCTTGGGGACTCGGCGCCCGGCGGACCTGCTCATCCTGGAATCAAAATAGCGAGTCCACAGCGTCATCTCGTCGGGTCGTGATGCCATGCTACCGTCGACGTCTCGGAAGCGGGGTGTCTTGAGGGCTTCGCGGAGCTCACTCTTCCATCAGCACGCCGCTGACGACACCATGCATGCCCGGGCGGCTGGTTACGCGGACTCGGCCGAGATCGGTGTCGACTATCGCGCCCTTGGTGACGATGTTCCGCCGCACGTAGTTCGGGTCGGCGTCGTTGCCGACCACGTTGGTCACCGTGGCCCTCACCGTCCTGCCCTCCTTGGGGATGCTGACGTTGGCCTGGTTGACGGTGAGTAGGCGAACGGTCTGGGAGCCGGATCGCTTTCGGTAGTTCTTGCGGGCGTCCTCTTCGCCCACGTAGGCGAACTGGTTCTCGCTGGCCACCTCGGTTCTGCGCTTGCCCCTGTACCGGTTGGGGCGCTTCAGGCGCCCGCCAGACGGTTTGCGACGCGAGATGCCGTGCCACTTCGCCATGCGTCCCGCCCACCGACCTCCCTTATTTCAACCGATTGGAGGGGGTCAGCCAATCACTCGCCCAGCGCTGCCGCGGCTTCCCCTATGGCGGCCATGAGCCCGTCATAGTCGCGGGTGACCGGGTACTGAGGGAACTCCTCGACGACGTTGTCGGGGGGCCTGAACAGGATCCCCGCGCTGGCAGTTGCCAGCATCGAGGTGTCGTTGTAGGAGTCGCCGACCGCGACGACCTCGAAGTTCATCGAGCGCAGCGCCTCCACGGTCCTTCGCTTCTGGTCCTCCAGCCTGATGGTCCAGTCGGAGATGCGCCCTGAGTCCTCGATTACCAGTGTGTGGCACAGCAGGGTGGGGTTGCCCAGCTTGCCCATCATCGGCCGGGCAAACTGTGAGAACGTGTCCGAGAGCACGATGGTCGGCCACCTGCGTTCTAGTGACTCCAGGAACCCGATGGCCCCCTCGAGCGGCTCCATCGCCTCGATAGCCGCGGTGATGTCGTCGATGGTGACGCCGTTCTCGTCCAGTATGTCCAGCCTGTAGCGCATCAGCCTGTCGTAGTCCGGCTCGTCGCGGGTGGTGCGGCGCAGCGCCTCGATACCGGTCCGCTCGGCGACGTTGATCCAGACCTCAGGCACGAGAATGCCCTCGAGATCGAGGCAGACCGCTAGCATCGTCACGCGCTGGGAGCGTGGGGCTTCAACTTGTTCGGCGGACGGATGCGGCGCCATGTTCTTGCGAGGGCCAGACTGCCGGGCAGCATGGTGGACAAGCGGCTGCGTCGAAGGACCCCCGTGAGGCTCAAGCAGATTCGGGACGTCGCCGAGGACCTAGGCTCCTGGATCGGGCGCGACATCGACCTCTCGGGCTTCCTCGAGCAGGCTCACTACCAGGGCATCGACTTGATTCTGGTCGAGCGCGTGGCCCTGGCGATGAGGATAGAGGTGGGCGGAGAGTGGTCGTGGTACCCGACCTTGCGAGGCATAGAGGCCTGGCAGGTCGAGAGCGCATGGGTCGCCGTCGACGACGGCGCCATCCCGTTCCTTGAGAACGGTGCCGACTGCATGGGTGCCGGTATCCACATTGCGGACCCGTCGCTGGCGGAGGGCGACTTCGTCTGGATTCGAAACCAGGACACGGGAGGGCCGATAGCCACGGGGATAGCGCTGGTGGATGGCGAGGAGATGATGAGCATGACCAAGGGGAAGGCGATCCAAACCCTGCACTGGGTGGGCGACGACCTATGGGGGCTCGAGGTCTAGGGCCAACAGCGCTACCCAGAATTGATGAGGGTCGCCGCTGAGGGTCGGGCATGCGGGCTCTCGTCGTACTCTCGGTCCTCGTGCTCCTGATGGTCCCGGTCTGGGCGGAGGGCGGGACCAACGAGTCGACCGCTCTGGATGGCACTTCGCTGGTCTCGGTGGAGACCGTCGATACCGCTGCCGCCAACCAGGACTTCTCCATCACCGTCGAGCTCGACGCCGATGCCGCCTCCAACGGCACCCAAGTCGGTTGGACCACCCAGATTTGCATCAACTCGGGAGTGTGCTACGCGCCCGAAACGGCCGCCCTTTCTCCCGACTCGGACGGCAGGCTGTGGACCGGATCCATCGTCATGGACGACGAATCCAGCTACGTCAACTGGCGCATCGAGCTCACGTGGCCCGACGGCAACTCCTCCTCGGTCCCGGAGACCGGTTTTGGCTGGAAGGTCTGGTCTACCTGCTGGTACGACGTTGACAGCGAGCAGTGGGGCGGCGACGCCGCCCTCGACGACGGGTGCGCCGGAGAGCCGCTCGGTGGGGAACAAGAGGACGAAGGGTGGCTGCCGGGCTTCGGCGGCGCCCTAGCCGCTGCCTCGATGGCGATGGCAGCGTTCATGGCTCGACGTGACTGAGCGGTCCCATGGGCGAAGGCGACATCGAACCGGGCTTCGTCCCCCTCGTCTTCCACGAGCTGCCGGAGGACGAGATGCGTGAGCGTGCACAAGGGTTCCACGAACTTATGGTCGCACGACGCACGACGCGGCACTTCTCCAAGCGTGACGTGTCGCGCGACCTGATTGAGCTGGCTGTGAGAACGGCCAGCACCGCGCCCTCGGGGGCGCACCTGCAGCCGTGGACGTTCGTCGCCGTCTCCAACCCCGAGTTGAAGGCTCGAATCAGGGAGGCGGCCGAGGCCGAGGAGAAGAAGTTCTACGAGGGGCGGATGCCGGAGGCCTGGGAGGAGGTACTGACTCCCTTGGGAACTGACTACGTCAAGGAGCACGTCACCGGCGCGCCATGGATCGTGGTTCTGTTCAGGCACTCCCAGAGAGAGCGCCCCGGCGGCGAGATGGCGCCGACGTACTACGCGCAGGAGTCGTGCGGCATCGCCGCAGGCCTGTTCATCGCAGCCGTCCACAACATGGGGCTGACCACGCTGACCCACACGCCCTCGCCGATGGGCTTCCTGCGCGATATCCTAGGTCGGCCCGACCACGAGCACGCCATGCTGCTGATGCCGGTCGGCTACCCGGCCGAGGATGCAAAGGTTCCCGACCTCAAGCGCAAAAGTCTAGACGGGGTCTCGGAGTTCTTCGAGTGACTAGTGCTGGCTCGTCTTCTCGTTCCCGGCGGGCACCATGAACACGAGCGCGATCCCCGAGCCCACTATCAGCAGGCCACCTATCCAGTCGGCTATGCTGAGCGACTCCCCGAACACCGTGAAGCCGTAGAACGTCGCCACGATGACTGTCAGGTACGAAAACGCGCTGACCCATGCCGCGTTAGCCTTCTGGTAGGCCATCGTGATGCCGACTTGGCCTCCTCCAGCGCCAATCCCTATGCCAACCAAGGCGGCCAGCGTCTGACGGTCCAGCGAGAACAGGTCGGGCACGGCCTGCACCACGCTGCCGGCGACCGAGAACACCGCGAACCAGAACACCACCGAGGCCGGTGAGTCGGTCTTGCGCAGCTCGCGCACGAACATGTAGGCGAGCGCTGCGAAGAAGCCGGAGCCCAGTGCCAGCAACGCGTCGGGCTCGACGCTGCGCAGGTCTGGAGACACTATCAGCACGATGCCGGCGAACGCGGTGACGAGGAGCAGGGCGACGTCAGGGGAGACCCTCTCCGCCAGCACCCTGCCTGAGAGCAGGGCGACGAACAGCGGGCCGGTGTACTGCAGGGTGACGGCCTGCCCTATCGGAATCCTGCCGAGGGCCGTGAAGTACAGGATCATCGCAATCAGCCCGACCGTGCAGCGCAGCAGCATCGTCCTCGGGTCGTTCACCCTCAGGCTGATACCGCGCGTCGCGGCGAAGGCCGCCACGGCGAAGGCGATTACCGCCGATCGCACCATGATGATCATCCAGACGTCGGCATGCACGCTGGTCCACTTGACCATGGCGTTCATCGAGCCGAAGCAGAAGCTGCCGAACACCATCCACAGGACCGCGGCTCTGGGAGAGTCCTGCATGCCGCCCTCGGTCACGAACGAGGACAGATCGGGGCCATCTGTCCCGGAGGCGACTTCGCCGAGGCCTCGGCCGAGCCCGCGCCCAGACATTCTATTCGAGGCCCCAGCGGCGCTCTAGAACAGTTGCTATGGCCTGGTAGTCCTGGCCGCCCGCGCTCGACGGGTCGTGCAGGTGGATCGGTATGCCGTGGCTGGGTGCCTCGGCCAGCCTGACGTTCCTCCTGATGGCCGGCTTGATCACCAGTTCAGGGAAGGTCTCCAACAACTCTCCAGCGACCTGCTGGTTGAGCAGGGTCTGCGCGTGCATCGTCAGCATCACACCGTCCACGCCTAGGTCCTTGTTCAGCAGGCTTCTGACCTCCCTGATGGTACCGGCGAGCAGGGCCAGCCCCTCCAGTGCGAAGTACTCCGTCTGTACCGGGATGAGGATCCCGTCCGAGGCCACCAAGGCGTTAATCATCACGAGGCCGAGGGCGGGCGGCGTGTCAATCAGGACGATGTCGTAGTGGGGCAGCAGGGGCTCGAGCGCTTCCTTCATGCGCCTCTCACGGCCGAGCTGCCTCAGCATCTCCTGCTCGATGCCGATCAGGCTCCTGTCCCCCACGATGATGTGCAGGTTGTCGACTGCCGTGGCGTGTCGCGAGTCGCCTGCCTTTTCGGGGCTGAGCATGAGGTCCCTGGTGGTGGTCCTGACCCTGCTCTTGTCCACCCCCAGCCCGGTTGCACAGTTGCCCTGCGAGTCCGTGTCGACCACGAGGACTCTGTGGCCCCTCAAAGCCAGTTGGGCTGCGACGTTGATCACGGTGGTGGTCTTGCCAACGCCGCCCTTCTGGTTGGTCACTGTGACCACGCGGGCCCTGCCGGGCGGCGTGGGCAGAGAGGCCGGCAGCTCCATCGGCCGGCGCGCCCTAGCCGTGCTAATCTCGTCGACGGCATCGAGGGGAGGGGCTAGAGTCTCGTCCTCGACCTCGGTGAACTCCACGTCAAGGACCAGCGGTACGGCCCTCACCTCGGGCAGGGCTTCGCCGTCCTCGGACGATGTCATCGGGCTGCACGGCGCTTGAAGCGGTGTTGAACATGACGCTCTGTCCGAATGGGTCGGGCCGGGTTTCAACTCATTCTGCAGGGCGGTCGACGTGGTACCAAGTCACCATCTCGCCGGTCTCCGCGTCCATGGCGAGGTCGGTCGAGTGGGCCCTTCCGCCATCGCTCCAGTCCCTGCCAGCGGTCATAGTCACCTTCCCGTCACCGAGGTCACCGGGAAGTAAGCTGAACAGCTGGATTTCCTCCGAGACCGAGAGTCGGTACCCGACTGCTGCGTTGGGGTGCCAGACGCCCCCCGTGCCGGTGGCGATCTCATCCTGCAGTTCCGGGTATCGGGCCGGATCGAGGATCCTGCCCTCCAGCAGAGCCATCGTCTGCGTGCTCGGGATGGCATCACGGTTCCAAGTGACGTCCCCGTCGTCGTTCGAGCCCTGTCCGACAACGTCGCATCCGCTGGAGTCCGCCGAGCGCAGCACGAGCCAACCAGATCGGTCATCTTCGTCCACCCAAGACAGGTTCCACTCGGGGGTTCCGGTGGGCTGGGACCACTGGGCTTGCCAGAAGTAGCCACCGCCGAGTATAGCCACCGCCGCGTCACTAGTCGAGTGGTTGGCCTTCAGGCACGCGATGGCCTCCTCGAGGTCGAAGGGCCTAATCTCCGACTCGTCCCACATCGCGTCAACCCAGTTTCGTTCCGTGGAGGAGCTTGGCTGGTCCTCCCCCGCCTTCGGCTTGAGGTAGTCCCTGCCCCAATCGACCTCCACGCTGCCGGACGAGCCCGTGTTCTTCGATATCGTCATCGAGACCGCCAGCCTGCCCTCGGGGAGGAGCTCCTCCGACAACGAGCTGACGAGAAAGTTGCAGTCGTTGGTCCTCAGGTCCTTGTCGAGGACGATGTCGGCCACCTGCTCGACCGGCCACGGGCTGTCGCGCTTGACGAGGATGCTGAGGTACGCGTGCCCGTAGCACTGGCCGATGTCCTCGTGCTGCATCTCGATAGGGTACACCAGGCCGTGGGTCTCGTGGGAGATCTCCGGCTTGACCTCCCACGTCCACTCCGAGTTCCAGTTGGATATGTCCGAGGAGGAGGCGCCGGCCTCCAGCACCTCGTCGTCGAAGAACGCGCTCAGCTCTATGGGAGTCATCGGGAAGGCGAGCGTGGGCAGAATCGTGCCGAGACCGCCGAAGCCATCGAACCCGTAGGTCACCGCTCGCAGGTTGGTGGTGCGGGAGTCGACGTCCGTGAACGCCATCGTGGAGTCCGAGCGCTTCGGATTGCGGTCTTCCAACTCGACCCAACTAGTCGAGTCCAGAATCAGCGTGTTGTCGGACAGAGTCCAACCGACGTTGCCGCAATCTCCCGAATCCCTCCACGTCCTGCCCTCGAAATCGATGTCCAAGTCCATCGAGAGTCGCTTCTCCACTGCCAGGAAGCCGTCCCTCCCCAGACTGTCGGACGTCGGTGACGCGCCGTCTTCACTGCCGTGGGAGATCGCAACTTGGCCGGTTCCGGTCATGACTGTAGTCAACTGCCCGCAGGCATCGTCGAGGATGCCGTCTGCGGAGTCCCGGATGACGGCCAGCATCTCGTCCCCCTCGATACTGATGGTCGACTCTCTGACGAAGAAGTCCATCTGGTCTCCGTAGTGCAGGGGCCTAGCAGCGAAGCCGGCGTTTTGCTGCAGCACTTGGGTCGCTAGCACCCCGACTAGCAGCACCACAATCGCGACGGACGCGACCGTCTGCCACCGTTCGCCTAGGGACGAGATGGTCGGGATGGTGATGACCAAGGAGGCCTCGTCCCCCTCGGGGGCATCGACGGGAGTGGTTGTCTCGGCGGCCTTGGACGCGGCCTCAGGTTCGGACTCGACCAACTCGGCCTCGACCAACTCGGCCTCTACTACCTCGCCTTCCCACCGTGGGCCCTCGTCCGCGGCCTCCTCGGGTGGATCCTCACCGCCCAACCTCGAGATCAGCCGTTCCACGGCCTCAGCGTGCTCGGTCCGCTCGGACGCTACCTCGGGGGAATCTAGCTCGCTTGCCTCGTCGGGGCCCTCGTCCATAATCAGAGCGTCCGCCGCTTCGGGTGGACTGATCTCTGGCTCGACGCCGAGATCACCCAGAATCCTGTCGACCAACTCCAATTTTCTGCCCGAGACCAACAGCGATTTCTCTTTGCAGATCTCCCGAAGCTCCACGACGGTCATCGACGACAGGGTGTCGCGGTCGAGTGAATCGTCTCCGGCCATGCTAGCGGAGCGTAGTCCCGTGCCACGGCTTTCAACCCCTTCGGCGTAACGGGCACGTAGGCCAGCACTCGTGAGCGAGGTCCGTTTTTTCGGGGCAAAGAGTTGAAGGGTGGCCCTATGGCGGCGCAGTTCATGGAGCCTCGACTGGTGGTACTGTCCCGGGGACCCGAGCTCTACAGCACGAGGAGGCTCGCTACCGAGGCCGAGAAGGTCGGGTGGACGGTTCGGGTCATAGACCCCCTGACTCTCACTGTAGTGGTCGACGAGAGGGGGGGCAAGATCTTCCACGGGGGTTGGCCGATCGAGTGCGAGGCCATCCTGCCCAGGATCGGCTACTCGATCACCCGCAGGGGAGTCGCCATAGTACGTCAGTTCGAGCAGGCCGGGGCCATCGTCCTCAATTCCAGCTATGGCATCGTCAGGAGCCGGGACAAGCTGGTGGCTTGCCAGATGATGGCCGAGAGGCGCGTTCCCGTACCCATCACAGCCCACGTCGGCGCTTGGGAGGACACCGGGCGCGCGGTGAGTCGTGTCGGCGGCGCCCCTTGCGTAGTCAAGTCCACGGAGGGGACGCATGGTTCGGGGGTGTTCCTAGTGCACTCCGAACAGCAAGCTAGGCAACTGGTGTACCAAATGCTGGAGCGCGGAATGAGGCCGCTGGTCCAGGAGTACATCGAGGAGTCCCACGGACAGGACATCCGTGCCTTCGTCGTTGGTGGGGAGGTCGTCGCCTCGATGCGTCGAAAGGCGCACGGCAACGAGTTCCGCTCGAACTTCCACCTTGGTGGCTCGGTCAACGAAGTCGAGCTCACTCAGAGGCAAAGGGAGATTGCCGAACAAGCGACTGAGACGCTGGGGCTCGACCTCGCAGGCGTGGACATGCTCGAGTCCGCGCGGGGGCCTCTGGTCCTCGAGGTCAACTCGAGTCCCGGACTGGAGGGCATCGAGGGCGCCACCGGCGTCAACGTGGCTGGCAAGGTGGCCGAGCACCTCAATACTCGAATCGAGGCCGTTCGAGAGGAGCATGGGCTGGGTCAGTCCGATGGCCTCGACACCGAGTCAGGCGAGTTCTCCAGCGCGTACTGAGATGATTTGGCGCGAGACGGAACGCTTGCGAACGTCATCTCCATGCGTCTTGGTTGGAGAAGCATTCAAGTCCCGGGACGGTTCCTTGCCCCCGTCCATTAGGACAGGGATGCACACGCCGTTCGCGGCGGGAGGCGAGTTGCTTTGCAGCAGGATGGGACAGACGGACCGAGCGCTCGAATGGGCGCAGGGAGGCTCGGCCGTAGGTTCGGCGCTGATGAGATTGGGCTCCATGACTCGATGCCATCGAGGTTGCACAGGCTGGCGGAACTCCCTTGGCACGACTGCTGGATGCAGCAACTCCGTGCCGAGAAGAAGAGCGTTCACACAATCAGGGCTTACGGCGTCGCCGCGCGAGGCTTCTCGGCCACGCGGCTGCCGAGGGAGCCGTCGTTGGACTGGCCCGAGGTGCGAGAAATCCCAGTCAGTTCGTTCCACATTAGGGCGGATCCGAACAACGGGAGGATGGATGCCTGGTTGAACGGGCTGGGCGAGCTGAAGCCAGCCACGATCAATGCCAAGATCGCTGCCGTTTCCCACCTCCTCAAGTGGCTGGGCCATACGATTCCAGACTGGATTCAGCGTCCGTCCAGGAGCCGCTCGCTGCCGAAGACGCTTGGCAAGAGGGAGCTCCAGCGGCTCAGGCAGGCCTCTCGCGAGTCCGAGGACCCCTTAGCCTTCCCCATCTCGACATTGCTCTTGGACACCGGGTTGAGAGTCTCCGAGCTGTGCGGGTTAGACGTCGATGACATCGACACCGAGGACCTGTCTGCCCTCGTAATCGGCGGCAAGGGAGAGAAGGATCGCACCGTGCTGTTCACCGAATCTACGGTTGAAGTGATAGGGGCTTGGGAGCCAATCAGGGCCGTTAGGCTGTCGATGAGCGACGATGACAACCTGAGGGCCTTGTTCCTGTCAAGCAGGGGCAGGCGCATCAACCCCCGCTCGATTCAGAAGATGATGGACCGGCTCGCCGACTCCGCGGACATACCGCGCAGTCGACTGAGCCCACACACCCTCAGGCACACCTTCGCAACGGGACTACTGGAGCGGGGGGCGGATCTAGTGACCATCCAACGCCTGCTGGGCCATGCCAGCATCGCGACCACCCGGATCTACCTGGAAATCGGCGACCAGACCCTGAGGGAGATATATCACAGGGCGCAGCGCAGCCCGCTTCTGTCAGAAGAGCCCTCAGAGGATCTCCCAGGGCCTCAGGCCGGGGAAACGGAGATTGCGCCCCGCACTCTCGAGTGATCACCTTCGAGACGGGTTCTTCTTGTTGGCCCGCTTATCGACGGCCTCCGGGCCCTTCCAGGTTCGATTGGCGTCCTCCTCGTATCCCGGGTGCCCGGGGATAGGGCAGTGCTTGCCCGCCCTGCACCTGCTACAGTTGTCTGAAGGCGGCCTCTCGACGACCTTCTGGAGGCGCCCGTACTTCCTCCGAGGCATGTCTCGGTGTTCGGAAGGCGGGACTTAGGGGTTCCCGCCGACGCGTAACGTTCAATCACACTGGCTGAGACAGTCGATTGTGAACGAGCTTGAGGCTGACGTGCAGTCCGGCCCCGTAGGCCTCGATACGCAACGCTCCGTCCTCTACGCCCAAGTCATGGACGGAAAGCCAAGGATGTCGATAAACAGTGATGGTTTCCTTCAGGTCGATGGGTCCAAGGGAGCGGCTGGGAAGGTCTACCTCGGCGATGTCGCTCAGGCGGCGCTCAGGTCCATGGGCACCCACGAGTCCCCGAGGTTCACCCGAGAGCCGGGGTACGACGAACAGCGCTGGGAGCTGCTCTGTCGCTCTAACGACCTGACCATGACGATTTCAAGTCGCCACTACTGGGGATTCGGCCTCTGGGGCAGGTGCTTCCTCAACGAGATCGTGATCGAGGGGCCTCTGCCTGTGCGTGCGAGGTGCGTGCACGACATCGTGGCCACGCTAGGAAGGAACCCGTGGGAGGCGACACGGGTCAAGTCATTCGAGAAGGCAACCTCGGGCACCATGTCCTCGCACACATCCAGCTGGGAGGGCCTGGTCTCCCTAGCCAAGGAGGGCATGCACGAGGAGATTACCCAACTCCAGGACGCTGTTCGCAGTCTGAGGGGGGTGAGCGGGGACACTGAAGAGCTGCTGGACGCAGCCGAGCAAGCGCTGGACGAGGCTCGATCGGCATTATCCGACAAGAATGCCCCCGCTGTCGAGAGGGCGCTGAGCAGGGCGTCGAACGCAATCATACAAGCCAATCCGAGCACCGAGGTCCGAAGCGCCGACCAGACGCTGATGGGCGACTAGATCCCTAGAGTCTGCCACATCCACGACCACACGCCGTACTGAGCGAGATAGACCACTACACTGAAGGAGATGCAGGCGAAGTAGATGGATCCCTTGGAGATCTGAATGGCGTCCTCGGACTCCTCGTCGAAGTAGCGGATCAGGCCAGCCGCCTGCTGAATGCCGCTGCCCTTCTTCTCCTTGGCCATCGAGACACCGCAACTAGAGTCCCTATTTCAACTCCGCGAGGACCTCAAGGGATTGGTTCGTGCTACGGCTCTAGGGTCTCGATGAGGACGCATCCCCCGTCGAGCTCCACTATCATCGACGCCGCGCCCATGGCGGTATCCAGCCCCTCTGTCATCAGTATCTCACGACGGAAGCCACCCGACGTCTGGAACACCAGCCTGTGGCTGAGGCGGTCTAGGACATCGTGATTGACGACCTGCCACGTCCATTCGTCCTGTGATACGGTGACTAGGGCCTCGATGGGAACCAACGGCCCCTGCCCTGATCCTTTCTGCTTCGCACGCTTCACCAGATTGTCCAACTTCAACTTGGCTCCAATCTCGTCAGTCTTCGTCGGCTCAGCCTGCCTCTTGGAAATTCTTCGTCTCAAACCACCCATGTACATCCCATCTGCGGCAAACGCCGCGGCTCGCCAGCGATTCCTTGGGGGTTTAACCGTTGTTGGGGAAGCATCGGTCGGAGCGGTGAAAAATAGAGTCCACAAAAATTGCCAACACCCCCCAGCGAGCACTTGATGGCGCAGGAAAGAATCGCTGGCGCATGGAGGATCGCGAGGTCGCTTGGGAGGATTCCGCCGCGGGCAGCGTCCTTCTCAAGGCGGTATCTCACTGGAGGCAGGATTCCGAGGTCTGGTTCCAAGGGGCCTACGAGAGGCTGCCCGAGACCGTCCGGGTCAACCCGCTCAGGATCGACCGAGGTTGGGTGGAGTCCTGGCTGAGTGGGGTATCGGCAGAGAGGATCCCGTGGTTCAGCGGTCCAGGCAGCGCGTGGGAGCTCCCCTTCCAGAGGGGCAAGGCCGAGGGCGAGGTCAGGGAGCTGCTCAAAGCACTTCACGAGACTGGTAGGCTGACTCGGCAGGAGGCTGCCTCCATGCTGCCAGTGATTGCGCTAGACCCCAAGCCAGAAGAGGTGGTCCTCGACATGTGCGCGTCTCCAGGGTCCAAGACGACCCAAATATGCGAGCACCTCGGCGGCGGCGGCGCTGTCGTGGCGAACGAAGTCATGAGCGGTCGGGTCAACATTCTCGTCTCCAACATCCAGCGTCATGCCTCTAGGACCGCAGTGGTGGTCCAACACGACGGTCGTCACATACCGATGGTCCCCGAGGGCGGCTTTGACAGGGTCCTCGTCGATGTTCCGTGCACCGGATCTGGAACTACTAGGAAAAATCCCGATGTCTGGGCCAAGTGGCTGCCCTCGTCGGGGCGCTCTCTGCACGGGCTTCAGTCCGACCTCCTATCACGGGCGATCCGCGTGACCAAGCGGGGCGGCAGGATCGTCTACGCCACGTGCTCGCTCGATCCCGTCGAGAACGAGGCGGTGGTGGCTCGTGCGCTCGAGGGGGGCGAAGTGAGGATCGTTCCCGGACATCGGTTGCTCGGGGGCGTTCCCTCCGAGCCCGGCCTTACCGAGTGGCCCCCACTCGACGACGAGGGAGGGCCCGCTGAGGGGCTCGATGTCCCCGAGTCGATGATGCCCCCCCTCGATGAGGTCATTCGCTCCAAGCTGAGCCACTGCGTGCGGGTCTGGAACGACGCGATCGAGGGAGGGGGTTTCTTCCTCGCAGTGCTCGAGAAGACTGGGGATGGCGATCAGCCTGCCATCCAACCAACCCAAGTGCTCTCGCCCGACGAGGTCAAGCCGGACCCCGAGGCCTTCCCGCAGCCTCTCGACGAGGAATGGGAGCGGAAGCTGGGAACCGCATGGGGAGCTGTCCCCGTAAGCATGTGGGTTCGTGGCAAGAGCCTGCTTTGGTCTACCGACGAGGTCCTTGGAATCTGGGAGTCAGAGCGGGGCCGCCGAGGCGGTCGCACTAGGGTGCCTGGCCGGCGCTGGCGCCCGCTGAAGGTGATTCACCTCGGGCTGGTCGCCGCTAGGATCAGGCATGGCGAACTGGAGCGCATAGTGTCACGAGCCGCGACCAGCCTGCTGCCCGAGATCCAGAGAGGCTTCACAGAGGTCGGTGATGAGTCGATTAATCGTATCCTGCTTGGCGAGGAGCCCATGCCAGGGGAGCTCGATGGCTCTCTAGATGGCGTCCGCGGGAGTCGCATCCTAGTTGATGAGGGGGGCACTTGCTTGGCAGCGTGGGTCGGTGCACGTGTCACACCCATGGTTAACGAGGCTGAACGATTGGTGCTGAGGACGATGCGTGGTTTGCCAATCGTCTTGGTAGAAGAAGAATAACAGGAAGAAATTGCGCAATCGAACACAAATTGCCGAAGATGCATGGTATATGTTCAAGAGCCGCTACAATAAACAGCTAACTCTGGTGATTGGGGTTGGACGACGTCGACCGACGCATACTCAAGGTCCTGGAGGCGGACGCACGAACCTCGATGAGGAGGATCGCAGAGGAAGTGGGTGTGGCTCTCGGAACCGTCAGTAACCGGGTACGACGGATGGAGGGACTGGGAATAATACGCGGTTACACCGTCCTGCTGGACGCAGACAAGTCCGGCTGGGGGCTGAGCGTGGTAATCGGACTGAGGATACAGAAGGGGAGGCTGATGGAGATACAGAAGAAGATCGCGAAGGACCATCGCGTGTACGGGGTGTACGATGTCACCGGGGACTACGACTCGATGGTCCTCGCCAGGGCCCGCGACCGCGGCGACCTCGACGACCTATCCAAGAGCGTGATGAGCATCGAGGGCATAGAGCGCTCGGTCACCCATCTAGTTCTGAACACCGTCAAGGAGATGCC
>JAYZLU010000113.1:0-3711 GCA_036153975.1 Thermoplasmatota archaeon
GCCGTTCCAAGTCTTCCCATCCCCTAGGAGCCTGTTACCATCGCCATGCACCCTCCCTCCGTCTATGGGCTTCACGGCCATTCCGGTCATTTCCGGGATCCACTTGCCACCAAGCATCGCGGTGGTATTCGAGAGATATCCCGGAAGATAGAGCCACAGTACTAGCAAGGGCGCGATGAAGGGGCTGTACTCAGAAGCCATCGGGTTGAGCACGCAGCTTGGGCGGTTGAACTTTCGCACACTACGAAATTGGATTGATTTCATTGTTTTGAGGACGTACCGCCGTGATGTTCATTGCCCTTGGGGGCAGCCGAAGAATGATGAACGACAAGAAATCGTTGATGGTGTGTGTGGTACTGATCTCAGCTACCACGGTCGTACCTATCATTGCCCTAGCGCAAAACGGCGATGAGCTTCTAATTGAGTCCAACATGTCATGGGAGCAGGACATGTCGCTATCCCAGAATGTCAGAATAATCAACGGGGGCTCGCTCACCATTTCCAACTCTGAGGTCACGCTTGCGAAAGGAGTGGATATCTTCGTGGAGGAAGGATCCGCTCTAAATGTTGAGAACTCGGAGATGATTGCAGCAGAGCCGCCCACGGGACTGAAGGGATTTGGCCCAACATATACAGAAGAAAATAATCGTTCCAAAATTATGATTTCTGCGGATGGATATCCTAATGGATTCAGTGTAAAACTAAAGTCAATTGATCAATATTCACTATATGGAGTTACAGCATATTTTAACAATCAAACAGAAAATTTGAGCGGCAGTGAATATTCTCTGGCTTTTGAATCGGGAACTGGCGATGTATGGATTGGTCTTGTGGGATGGTCCGTGGCCATTGGGGGTGTCGATATTACCCCCCTAGAAGGTGGTGATTCGGTAAGCCATCTGGCTGCAGACCTACCTCACAGAAATATGATGGCTCACGGTGACCCGGGATTCACCATTAGCGTAGATGGGACCATGGAAGTGATTGGATCCTCAATCATGGGTGCACAGATTTCGGCGTCGGGCCAACTGAGAATCAATGACACCGTCATGAACAGAGCCGGCCCAGTAATCCTATTGAGCGATGATGCGGCTATCGTGCTCGGGGGCACTACCAACTTCACTGATAGCGTGGATGACCACGATGTCAGGGCAAGGGCGCACAGTTCTATAGAATGGGGAGAAGATGTAAGCGGGTCTGGTGGATTGACCGACAAGTGGGAGAGGAGGATTGTAGGTCAGCATCTCAGGTTCGAGGCTAGTTGGGTCACATACGAGATAACTGGAATGCACAATTACCCTTCATACAATGGTTTCAGCGACGAAACTGGAGTATCTTACATTGTACTTAATGGTAGGGAGGATAGGATAGTGGAGATAGCCTGGTCAGATGACAAAACCTGGGAAGAGGATTCGCCCTGGAGAGAGCAGGCTGTCGTGACGATACAGAGTTACAGGACGGCTTGGAATCCGGAGAACTCGGAAATCGGAAACTACGGTGGAGAGGAGTTTCCCCTGGCATGGCAGACCGAGATAATTGTCGACCAAGCAACTCCCAACATTCAATGGACCTCACTTCAGGGTGTGCGGGATGGCAATTCCACCTATACTGCCACTCTAGGCGAGTCCTTGGCCATGGAGGCAGAAATTGCTAACACGGGCACCGCAGCAGCGATCCTTGCCATAGATTGCAATGTCACCAGTACGGGAATCGCAGCGGAGATGTCCCCGACCTGGCCCAATACGATGATAGGGGCGGGGGGCGAGGAGACCATCCACTTCAGCTGGAGGACGTCCACTACCGGGGAGGACAGCCTGACTTGTCGTGTCCTGACTCCCACTCAACTCGTCGACGATCTATCCTTTGGGGGCGGGGAGATCACTAGCGGAGCGATAACTTGGAAGGAGGCCGGCGAAGAGGAAAGATTGCCTTACATCCTACCGATTATGCTAGCGCTGGTAGTTGGAATCGCAATCGCGGGATTCGTGGTCGTCAATAGGATGAACGAGATCGATGAGAAAGGACGTTCGCCGGAGTAATCACAGGATGCCTTGGGCCATCGTGGACTCGGCGACCTTGAGGAATCCTGCTATGTTCGCCCCGGCGACGTAGTTTCCTGGCATGCCGTATCGCTCGGCTGTCTCGTGGGCGTTCTTGTGGATATTGACCATGATGCTCTCGAGCTTCTGGTCGACCTCCTCCCTGCTCCAGCTCATCCTGAGGCTGTTCTGACTCATCTCGAGTCCTGAGGTGGCAACGCCGCCGGCGTTCGAGGCCTTACCCGGGGCGAACAGCACCCCATTCGATAAGAAGCAATCCACGGCATCGGGGGTGCAGGGCATGTTGGCGCCCTCGGCAACGGCGATGACCCCTCCGTCTACGAGCGTCTTCGCTTCGTCGCCATTGACTTCGTTCTGGGTTGCGCATGGTAGTGCGACGTCGACCTTGGTGCTCCACAACTGGTTGAGGTTCGGCTCGGGCTTCGACTCAGTGTAATCCACCCCATCGAAGTGCCCCGCATACTCCTTCATCCTCCCCCTGCGGTTGTTCTTGAGGTCCATAATCCAGTCCAGCTTCTCACGGTCTATGCCCGAGGGGTCATGGATGTAGCCACTGCTGTCTGACATAGTCACGGGCTTGCCTCCGAGTTCGATGACCTTCTCGCAAGCGAACTGGGCGACATTGCCCGACCCGCTGATGGCAACCGTGGCGCCATCGAACGACTTGTCCTTGGTAGCGAGCATCTCGCGCGCGAAGTAGACCAATCCGTAGCCAGTGGCCTCGGGCCTAATTCTCGAGCCGCCGTAGGAACGGCCCTTACCCGTCAGAACCCCTGTGAACTCGTTAGCGAGCTTCCTGTACATGCCGAACAGGAAGCCTATCTCTCGTCCACCGACTCCAATATCCCCCGCAGGGACGTCCAAGTCGGCACCGATATGCCTCCATAGTTCCATCATGAAGGACTGGCAGAATCGCTTGACCTCGGCGTCGGACTTGCCCTTCGGGTCGAAGTCGGAGCCACCCTTGCCACCCCCCATTGGGAGGCCCGTTAAGCTGTTCTTGAAGACCTGCTCGAAGCCGAGGAACTTGAGGATGGAGAGGTTAACGCTGGGATGGAACCGCAGGCCGCCCTTGTATGGGCCGATGGCGCTGTTGAACTGAACCCTGAATCCACGATTGACATGGAGGTCGCCGTCGTCGTCGTACCAGGGGACCCTGAACTGTATTACGCGCTCGGGCTCGACCATGCCACGTACTACTTCGATGTAGCCCGGATTGGCCTCGATTACCGGGCCCAGACTGTCAAGAACCTCCTCTACTGCCTGATGGAATTCAGGCTGATCGGGGTCCCTTGCTAACACGCTATCGTACACAGATTTCATCGTATTGTCCATTTGGCCACCAACGACTTCGACCGATTTCCTTCACAGGCACCAGACGCCCCGGCGAGCGGAGGCCCCCTTTTCAATGGTTGCAAGATGGCAATCATCACGTAAAGTCCCATTATGAGAACAGATGGCGTTCAGCACTCTCAGCGACCTTCTGCTCTGTTCCGGGGAGCGTCATCACGTATACCGCATCTTGGCTGACCTGCCGCTTCCTAAGGGCCTCAGCCATAGGGGTTAGTTCGCGCAGCCATCGGGTCCTACCATCGTTGCCGGCCACCCTGATGTCGACATGGGCCATCCTAGGCTCTGACATGAGGAGCTT
>JAYZLU010000114.1:0-5822 GCA_036153975.1 Thermoplasmatota archaeon
GGCATCCTGACTGATTCCCTGATGTCCTTGAAGGCCTCCAACGACTACATCGAGACGATTTTCAAGTGCTACAAGGACCTGATCAAGTACTTCAGATCGAGAGGGGCCATGAAGAAGGTCTTCGAGACCACCAGGGAATTCGAGGACGTCATCTACAACATGCTCGGGGGCGTCCTGCCGCCAGAAGAACTCGACCTCTTCTTCTCGTTATTCGAGGAGGCCAGGTACTCGGACCACAACATCGGGTCAGGCCAGCGGGACCGATCCATCCAGGTCTTCCAATCAATCATCGGCCGTATGAACAACTCGTTGGGCGACAGCATGCTCTCGAGGACTGCATCTACCGAGTCCAAGCTCTACGAGTCAGCCACCAAGGCAGGCCAGTTCGTGGATTCCGATGGCCAGGTCAGGTTTGCAGGGATTGACGATTCGGTTGATGATGAAGGTTTCAGAATCTGATTGACTGCGGGGACAGGCTGCTCGCTCTTCTTGGACGAGCCCAGTCGCCCCTCTGGGGCGTCCCGTAGGATTCATAACACCGACTCGGGTGGCCGCGCTACCCATCCAAGGAGAGCGATTGCCGTGAGTAAAACCAACCGGAAGTCCAATCAGGCTCTGGTGGCGCTAATCGATGATTTGAGAGACCAAAGCAGGTCGACCGGTTCCGCGCTGTGGCGCGACATAGCACATAGGCTCGAATCGAGCCGCAAGAACTGGGCTGAGCCGAACCTGAGCCACCTCTCTAGGCACGCCGCCGACAAGGACACGATCCTTGTTCCTGGCAAGGTCCTCGGCAGTGGCGAGATCAATGCAGGGCAGACGGTCGCAGCGTACAGCTTCAGCAGTGGAGCCAGAACCAAGATAGAGGCTTCCGGTGGCAGAACCCTCAGCATCCGCGAGCTCATGGAAGAGAATCCCAATGGCGGGGGGGTGAGAATCCTTGGCTGACTCGACCACCGTCTATGATGCCAAGGACAAGGTCTTGGGGCGTCTAGCTAGCCAAGTCGCAAAGGAGATGATCTCAGCACGTAAGTCGGGCAAGCAGCAGCGCGTCATCGTCATCAACGCCGAGGGGGCAATCGTATCCGGTCCTAGGACCATGGTGCTCAGCGACTACAGGGCGAAGTACAATCTCAACCACGCAAGGAAGGGCCCGTTCTTCCCTAGGATGCCTGACAAGATAATCAAGCGGACGGTCCGTGGAATGCTCCCATATCAGAAGAACAGCAGCGGTCGGGGCGCACTGAGGGACCTGCGCGTCATGATTGGCACACCGCCCAACCTATCCGGCGACGAGCTACCAGGCGACCACGAGTGGGGCGACACCGCGAACATCGAGCGCCAGTTTCCCAACAAGTTCGTGCGCTTGGGTGAAATCAGCTCTCACTTGGGAGTCGACGCGACCAGATGGAGCGGTGAGTGAACATGGCGAAGAAGAAGTCACCGAAGGTCGTCAAGAAGGTCGTCAACTCGAGCGGCAAGCGCAAGACCGCCATTGCCCGCGCCACAGTCAAAGCGGGCAAGGGAAGAGTCCGAGTCAACGGAAAGCCAATCCACATCATGGAACCGACGCTAGCACGAAGGAAGGCCTTGGAACCGATCAAGATCGCAGAGGCGATGAACCGATTCGACAGGGTCGATATAGCCGTTGACGTGATGGGAGGCGGCCAGATGGGCCAGGTGGACGCTATCAGAACCGCAATCGCCCGAGGACTAGTCCACTACAACGATGGAGCCGAGGGAGAGGATGAGGATCTGAAGAAAATGTACCTTGATTTCGACCGCACTCTGCTTGTGAACGACCCCCGCCGCAAGGAACCCAAGCATCAAATGGGCCGCGGTGCTCGTAAGAAGTGGCAGAAGTCGTACAGGTAGGTGGCAGGCATGTTGATTCCAGTCAGGTGTTGGAGCTGCGGCAAGGTCATTGCTCACAAGTACCAGGAGTTCAAAGACTCGGTGGATGCCGGCAATGATCCAGGAAAGACTCTGGACGAACTCGGATTCGAGCGATACTGCTGCAGGAGGATGTTCGTGGGGCACATCGACCTAATCGACGAAGTCGCTCCCTTCAGCATCGCTCGGCAGGACTGAAGCATCCGTCAGGGCTTTGACCGTGAACCCACTCCCAAGGTAAGCCCAAGGGCCTGTAGGTTAGTTTGGCCTATACTTCGCGGCTGGGGGCCGCGCGACCCAGGTTCAAATCCTGGCAGGCCCACCATTTGCCCTTTTCCATACTCAGAGGTCAGTTTGAAGGGTGCCGCCCCGTTTGGGACACCATGGTAGCGGAGCCTTCCACCGAGGACGGTAATCGCACCCGAATCAAGTGGCTCGCAGAGCAGGTCGAACGTCACTCAGACCTGTATTACAACAAGGCCGAGCCAGAGACCTCCGACTCCTTGTTCGACGAGCTCGGGGACGTGTTGAAACGACTCTCGCCAGACCACCCGCAACTGAGCAGGGTAGGCTCTGACCCCCCTCCCGGCTCCATCAAGGTAAACCACCTGTTTCCCATGCTGAGCCTCGACAAGGCCAGCACCGAGGATGCGGTCGCTCACTTCGTCGCCGAGACCACCGCCCAGGGCAGGAGATTCGTGTGCCAACCTAAGTTGGATGGCTCCGCACTCTCCCTTGAGTACAGGAGAGGACGACTGGTAAGGGCGGTCACAAGGGGCAACGGAGTCAGGGGAGAGGATGTCACAGCCAACGCGAGACGCCTGCCAAACCTCCCGGAGTCGATTGGTTGGAAGGGTGACTGCCACGTCAGGGGCGAAGTGGTGATGCCACTGGCAGTTTTCAGGAACAAGTACTCCGACGTGGCCCCAAACCCAAGGAACCTAGCAGCCGGCTCCTTGCGCCAGAAACACGCAGATGCAGGAAAGGGGAGCCCTGAGGACCTCGTCTTCCTAGCATACGGTGCCGAGTTCCCCACCGGCTCCGACCGCCATCCGGAGAGCCCCGACCCCCCGTCGTTCAATCTCGATTCCGAAGCCATATCCTGGCTGGAGGAGGTCGGTATTGGGGTCGCTGGCAACTCCGTGGTCTCCGGTGACGACGACGAAGCGACAACGTCGGAGATCTTGTCTGTCACGGGTCACTGGTACGAATCACGCGACTTCGCTGAATGGGAGATAGACGGCGTGGTGGTGAAGCTCGACCGTCTGGACAAGCGAGAGCTCCTCGGAATGACCGCCCACCATCCGCGATGGGCGTTAGCGTGGAAGTTCCCACCCGAGGAGGCGGTCACCGTCCTCATGGACGTATTCTGGCAGACTGGGAGGACCGGGAACGTGACGCCGGTGTCCAGAGTGGCCCCCGTCATGGTCTCTGGCGTGACCGTGGAGAACACGACGCTCCACAATCGCAGGGAGGTCGAGCGCTTGGGCATCATTCTTGGTGACAAGGTTAGGATCGTGCGTCGGGGGGATGTCATACCGAAGATCATCGAGGTCATCGGACCTGCTGAGGAATCGGACCTGCATGGTAGGCTTCATGCAGACGGGACCTCCTTCGCAGATTCCCTGCCGAACAGAGTGGAGATAACCACTCCCACGGACTGCCCTCGCTGCGCTACGGAACTAATCGAGGTTGGGGCTTTCATCCGCTGTACCAACCTCGATTGCCCCGCTCGCCTCGAGCGTGCCATACTGTATTGGTGCAGAAAGCTCGGAATGGACGGAATCGGGGAGAAGCTGGCCGAGCAGCTATGCTCGACCGGCCTTGTGGAAAGTCTCGCTGACCTGTATAGACTCAAGGACAGGGAGCCCGAATTACTGAGCCTGGACAGAATGGCCGAAAAATCGGCCAGCAATATCCTAGAGGAGCTGGAGGCGAGCCGCTCTATGACGCTCAGCACCTTCATCTCTGCTTTGGGCCTACCCAGAATCGGCCCGGAGATAGCCTCCCTAGTCTGCTCGGAAGTCAGGACGATGGACGACCTGATGGTGATGACCTCCGATCGGGAAAGAGCGATTGAGCGGCTGGTCGCTATCGACAGAATAGGAGAGACTGTTGCAAATCTCCTCCTAGACGGGATTTCAGAGAGGGAGGAGGCGATCCTCGATCTGTATGAGCAGATCGAGATCGGCGAAGACGAAACCAAGTCTGTCGAAGGACCGCTCGTCGGCACGAAGTTCTGCATCACAGGCACACTGAGCCGCCCTCGCAAGGAGGTCGCGCTCTCCATCAAGTCAGAGGGCGGCAAAGTAGTATCCTCCGTGTCCGGGAAACTCGATTACCTAGTGTCCGGGGAGTCTGCGGGCTCGAAGCTCGACAAGGCCAACAGACTTGGCGTCCGCGTCATTTCGGAGTCCGAACTGGTCGAACTCCTAGGCGGTAAGATACTCGAGGACCTCCCTGAGGAGCGGCAGGCGACCCTTGGAGACTACTAATCACCCGTACATCCCGCTGGGAGCACTACCGCTATCCTTCGGGGGATTGAGATGCAGTGCCATCATGTCACGAATCTGCCCCTCTATCCTCTGGGCTTCCTCCAGCAGTGGCTCTGGGTCCAAGTGAACTGCAGGCAGCAAGCCGTCCATGCAGCCGATTATCCTGGCCGCTGCGCGCGCATCCGGTATCGCACCCTGACCAATCTCCCCATCCGACTCCGCGAGAATCGCCATCGCATCGATCCGCCTTCTCCTGCACTCGCCCATCACCACACCGGTCATTCCACCGACGACACCCTGCTTCAGCAGAGGCAACCCAATCTCCTTCAGCAACTCGTGAGCCATATCAGTCGAGCCGATGCCGAGCATCGACTCCATCCCTTCGTCATCGTCGAAGATACTGTGAGCACTGCCCATGCCGTGGGCGAAGGAGTCCACCATTATCGTCGAACTGACGCCGGATTCGACGATCCAGTCGATTAGACTAGTCGCAAGAGGCAGACTCAGTTCCGACGGCACTTGAATCTCGGAGGCAATCAGTACGACCTTGTCGCAGCGCTCCATGTGGCAAATCGGCTCACCGGCGTAGAATCTCAGTGGTGGTAGCGGCTTACCGTCTTGGACCAGGCAGACGGGGGGGAGTTTGGGATGACGGACCCCCCCCACCATCTCCAATTCCAATTTGTCCACCAGATAGTGGGCGACGATGCTGCTCACGAAGCCAACGGAGGGGAAGCAGCTGACGAGTAGGGCACCGGAGGCATTGACGCCCTCGTCGACTTCGACTGTGGGCCCCTCCCCCATTGATTGACAATGTTACTCAATGCTGTTAACCGTTGTCACGCCTGCCTACCTCTGATAGCTCTGGATGTTAGCGGGATGACAATCGAAGAAGGGTTCCGGACGCACCAATTGTCACCGTCCTCTTGGAACAGGTTCGAGGAATGTCCGAGGAAGTACTGGCTCTCACGTCAAGGTCTGCCACGTAAAGTGAGCATGCCAGCCTCGATGGGGAACGCGATTCACAACTCGGTTGAGGATCTGTGCAATCTTAATCTCACGGGAAAAGATGACGAAGAGACTGGCTGGCTGCCACCAATCGCCAGGGAAGTGCTCGACCGGCACTGGCAAATTGAACACGACCTCTTCTTTGAGACCCCCAGGCACCCGAGGTGGAAGTCGGAACTGATTACCAAGGCTCACGATGGACTGGTCGGCGCGCTCAACATCCTCTTCACGAAGGCTCACATTCCTCCGACCCAACTCTCCCATGTCTCCATCGGCACTTGGAGGGAAGTGCAGGAGGTCGTTCTGGCAAACGAGAGGACCCTCGTCTCCGAGTGCGGTCGCTTGATGGGACGCCTCGATCTACTAATCTCAGACATCCAAGACGGCAAGTCGGTAGGATGGATCGTGGCCGACCTCAAGACCGGG
>JAYZLU010000115.1:0-9830 GCA_036153975.1 Thermoplasmatota archaeon
GCTGGGAATCGAGCTATGGGGCCGCTTCGACGACAATCGGCGGAGCCCCCCGACTCGCCCCGACAACCGTATTCGACGGTGAGAGGCTCCACCTCGGCACTAGCTCAAAGTCAGATAGCCTCCTGAATGACTACATAGCCTCTCTGGGTGTTGGCTCGACCCACGAGTTCGGAGGTACGATGTCCCTGTCGGCGACAACTTCGGGTGCCACCACTGAGTTCTCCTGGGACCTCACTGGAATGAGTTACAACTGCGCAGACGACTGCCCTACCGAGAGCCTTACCGCTTGGCTGCTATTCGTTGAGGACAGTGCCAACTTCCCTGAGGGATCGAACGAGGTCGGTGACTACCTCCACGTCCTGCATGATGCAGTCCAGCTCGATGGGCTGAGTGGCTCAACTGCAATTGACATCCCCACGGCATGGGACGGCAACGACTTGTCCGCGATCCTCTTGGTAGATTGGGAGGTGGAATCGGAAATCTTGGTGGTCGACGACGGATATGTAATCCCAGCCCCAGGCGTCGCGACCCTACTGTGCATGCTCGCCGCACTGGTGCCACGGCGAAGAAGCCCCATACCTCGCTGAGACCGAGGTGTTTTCAGTTGGGTTGAATAACCCCGGCCGAGCATGGCACATGCTCGGTGATAGCATGATGGCCTCAGGCGAACAATGCGCGACTAGCGAAGAGGTCTCCCGTGGGCCAATCCCGCCGTGGCTCGTACAGCACATGACACTACAGTCGCTGGATCCGACCAACATAGAATCAGGGGGCCCCGGACGGATTCTGGTGGTATATCCGACTGAGGAATCTCGCAAGCAGACCCTGTCCATGATAGATGCCGAGGGGGCCATCGACCGAACGCTGCACCACACCATCGACTCACTGAAGCCTTCCTTGGCCGCGGACCTGCGTCTGCCTAGGTTGCTATCGAAGGAGGGCGCCTTCGATTTGGTTCTGCACGAGGCTTGTCGAAAGGAGGCGGCGAGGCTCGCCTTCCCTATGATTAACCCGTTGCCGGACATGAACTGGGGCCGAGGCAAGACAGCGGCTCTGGTCGGACTGCATTCCCTCCTGTCCAGCGAGTCAGCTGCCGAGAGCTGGGACGGTCCCGGAATCGCGTCCTTCAGGACGATACTCAGGAGGCTCGAGAAGAAGCTCCGCGGAACCCATCCCGACATGGTCGCCTCTCGCATTATCGAAGGCCTGAATGACGGCTCAGAGCCGTTCACCATCGCAGATGTCGACGGCATCATCATGCTGGACCATCCTCCCGGAATACCCCGAGCCCACGCCGAGATCATGCTAGCCCTGTCGAAGCACCGTCCTGTTCACCAATTGACCCATCCGGGCAACTTCAGGCTCGGTCACCACGGCCACCTACTGGTGGACGAGCACCCCATCACGACCTCCTCAGAGTTGCCAAGTTGGGTTCCATCCCACGAGCCAGACTCATCGGTTCAGACCGGTAGCGTCAGACGGCTGCTTCTGCAGAGGGAGGACCATTCCTTCGATGCTGCTGTCGGCCTAGCACGCGAGCGCTTGGAGTCGAGTGAGCAAGATCGAGTCATCATCGTGGATCCTGCCTTGGAGTCCAACAGGCCTCGTTGGGAGCGCGCGCTGCGCGACCTCGGAATTCCGTTGTCACCCTCTCAGGCACCCGTCACTTCCCACTCACTGGGACATTGGCTCGCATCGCTCGCAAACTTGCCCCATGGTCCCGACGCATTCTCACTTGGGGGTTTGCGCTCCCTCTGTCTTCAGTCCTCCATCCGCGTCTTCGACGAGCCGGAGCAACACCCCTCCGAGGCTGGGGTCCGACCGCATGCGGACTCGGACCTGCTCACCGAGCTCGCCCGCGGCGAGCACGTCTTGGGGGGGCCCGGCGCACTCAGTAGGTGGCTGCAGACGATGGCTAGAGCCCCGCTTGCGGAACTAGACGGCATCAGGAAGGAGTCAACCCAATGGTGGCTCCTCTGCGTCGCCAACTCACTCAGGCCATTGCTCAGGGGCGAGGACCGAGTGGCCCTGGATGGCGAGCATGCCAGAGTGGGATGTTACACGGGAGAGACCCTGCCACTGTGCAAGCCGGCATCGACCGGAGACGAGTGGCTCCTAGCCACGCTCGGACTGATAGATCTCGAATCAGCGATGGAGGCGTGCGATGGTGAGGGCGTTTCTCCGGCTGCGGTCGTCCAGGCAATCCTCAGGGACCATCGAACCTTGAGGGCGATGCAGGACAGCATCGAGCAGAAACCCCCCCAAATGGGTCCGAAATGGGTCGACGAACTCACTTCTATGATACAGTCATCTAGCGTCCGACAAGGCGGCTCCAGCGCAACCAGTAGGGTCAGGGTCCTGAGTCCCCGCGATGCTCTGGGATGCACTGCTGATTTGGTCGTCCTCGCGAACCTGTCCAGCGCCTCGTGGAACCTCAGGGTCCCGAAGGTTGCCTTCCTCGGCGACGAAGAGCGCCACTCGATGGATCTGCTAAGGCCCGACGGACCAGTACGCGATGCTCGGCACCATCTCGAGCACCTGCTCGCGGCTGGCTCCGAAGTCATAATGCTCGATCCGAGCCTCTATGACGCACCCCCCGCCGCTGCGCCAATCCGGGAGTGGACCAGCGTCAACGACTCCAATGACGAGGTGGAGTCCCTCCCTGTCCGTCCAGTCAGTCCCCGCGACTTCCGACAGTCGGATGGGAACCTGCTGAGAAAAATGAGAGCCCCCTCTCACCTTCCGATCAACCCCAGCGCGATCTCTATTTCGATGGACCTGCAGTTGCAGCGCGACCGCGACAGGAGACAACCCAGTCGATCTGGGGCTGACGGTTACCTGCCTGCAGACGCTGTCCCACACCTATTTTCGTTCGAACGAACGAATCTGGCTCGCAAGACCCCGAAGGGGATCAATCCCCCTCGCGCTCATTCCAGATGGCCGGTAATCGGGGGCCACACCCCAGCAGGCAAGAGGACACCAACCATCGACCCCCGGCCTTTCTCCCCCGCAGCCTCTGGCTCGGTAGTCAGCGACGCAAGGCACGGGCACTCTCTTGGAGCGGAACAGGAGGTCGAAATCTGGTCAGCCAGCAGACTCCACGACTGGCTCAAGTGCCCCAGGATGGGGTGGCTATCGAAAGGACTCAAGGCAGAGCAGGAGGAGTTGCAGGCCGAGGATCTCGATCCTCGAACGCATGGCGACCTTTTGCACCTAGTCCATCACGACATGCTGTGCGAAATCCTCGGTTTTGCCATCGGGGAAGAGCGAGAGTTTGAGGGAAACGGGGCAATCAGGAGCGTCGCTCAGTCCGGAACCAATGAGAGCGAGGTGATGCAAATGGCCCTCGAGGCCCTCGATTCAAGAGCCCCGTGGCTCGACAGGACCGATGCCGTGTCAACCCACAGGCTGAGGGTACTGACCGGAATGGACCGTGATGACTGGAACAGCTGGCTGGCTGATCCCAGACCGGTTCCTCCTGCAGGGAGAGTCGGCACCATAGTGAGGGCCGAGAGCAAGCTCGGTGATGCTGCCCCCGTGTCGCTGGAGTGGAGCATGACTAACCACGACGAGGACGGAGTCGAGGTCTCTCTCCCCAAAGAGATGGCCGGTGGGGAGGAACTCCCCCCTATCTGGGTGCGAGGCTACATTGATCGGGTTGACCTACTGCCGTTTGATGAGGATGGGAACGTATGGATCGATACCGAGGGCGACGAGAGCATCGCCCCCATCAGGGTCCACAACTCGGGTTGGAAGCCACGGAGACTCGTCGCAATCAGAGACCTCAAGACATCGGATTCGAGGGCGGCCAAGGATCGCCACTCCGACGGTCTGCTGGATGAGTTGCAACTAGCGCTATATGCAAGAGCGTGGGAGATCGCCCATCCCGGTGACTTGGTAGCAGCGACAGGGATCTCCCTGTTCGGACACAACACCGAGCACAGGCTCGAGATTTCATCTTGGTACTCTGCTTCTCACTCAGAGTTGGACGTGGGCACACGCACAGATTTCACTGCCAGCCTGCACAGGTTCGCAGACGAGGGACCCTCTCCAGCCAGTGATCACCTAAGGGCATGGCTGGCACAGCGCCTGTCCGTCGCTCTTGGGGTTGCGGCGGGGGCGGCTTCTGGCAACGTGCATCCGACCCCTTCGAAGGGGGTGTGCAGGTACTGTTCGGTCAGTAGCTCCTGCCAAGTCAGGGTGGAGGATGATTACTGATGCGTCTGAACACAGCTCAGCGACTGGCTCTGAATCTGGATGCTCATATCGTCATCGACGCTGGAGCTGGCACAGGGAAGACCAGCACCATCGTCGATCGTGCCATCGAGCACTATCTCACCGAGGACCAGCGAGCTACCCGACTCCTCCCTCAGCCGAAGCGACCATCGAGGCTTCAGGGGGGACTGATTGCTGCTCCCGCTTCCGAGCGCATGGACCTGCGCGAGTGGGGCGGACTGCTCCCGGGAGAGGTCGTGCTGCTAACCTTCACCAACCGGGCAGCTGATGAGATGAGAGACCGCCTGCGGCAGAGCATCGCTAGGCTGCGACCCGGGCCTAGGGGTGACGACGGGACTCACCGCACAGACCCGCGAATCAGGGACAAGGGCTTCGGCGAACAACTGCTGACACTGCTCGAGGACGCCCCGATAGGAACCATCGACTCGTTCCTCTATCAGCTGGTAGCGCCTTATCGTGGCAGACTGGGTGACGCCCTCAGCCGCGAGAACATCTCGGATTCAGGCAGGATACTGCTGATTGAGTCGGCCCTCAACACCCTGTGGAGGCTACCTAGCTCAGTATCGCACGTCGGCGACGCAGTCGACGCTGGTATTCCCGCGCACATCGCCTCCGAGGTGCTTGCTGCCCGAGATAGGATTGCCCGCCATTACTCGAGTCGCAGGTCAGCCGCCGGCGTCCTGCGCAGCCTCGTCAACCGATCCGTGTTCATCGATGAGGCCGCACGCAGGATCATGGACCAGAGCGGCGCGATCACTCCCGATCTGCTCCACCAGCAAATCATGGCATCCATCAACCCCGATGATGTCTCCGAGCACGCGCACCGGGTCCACGAGATCATCGCGTCCTTCTGCGAACTGGTCAGGGAGAACATCGCGGTACTGGCCATAGGAGGATGGCCAGCTGAGTCTCGAATGGCGTGCTTGGACGCCTTGGATAAGGGCGGGCCACCCGACGATACTTGGGGGCAATTGACTTGGTTGAGCCACGTGATGGTCTGCACCGTCAGCCCTGCCAGCCTGATGGGTCCGAAGCCGACATTCTTCCCCTTCGTGCAGTTCCCAACCGACTCTTGGACCCCAGGGATCAGGAAGTACTCAGAAATTCCCGACAAGAGTACGAAGGAGCATGTCCGAGACAGTATGAAGGAACTCATTTCGAATCTCAAGGAGGCATGGTCAGGCAATCAGGGCAAGAGCCTACTGCATTTCTCACGCATCGCCCTGCTGCTGGACGACTCCGCCCCCCCAGCGATCCCCGCCGACTGGGCGCCCCCCCGCACACCCCGGCCTCGCCCACTCCCCGAACGTCTCCAGAACTCCAAACCCGAACGGCACTACTTCACCCTCGAGGCAGAGGTGCGCAACCTACAGGACCTCCACCTCGTCCATTTGGGTTTCCAAGGCGTCATCCAGAAGCTCAAGGAGAGTGAAGAGGTACACGACTACGATGACATCCAGAGACTCGCGGGCGACTTGCTACTCGTCAATTGCCCGGCGATGTGCAGAGCTTTCTACCACCCCTCCATACAGAGAGCCCTAGACTCAATGGACGACAGTCCGTGGCGCGACGACCACATTGACGCGGCCTTCACCGCACTCTCCAGACTGGAGGCAGATCCGAGCAGAGCGGGTGCCTCCGCAGCCCACCTAGGCGCCATTCGCGCAGACTTGGAGAGCAGGTACGGGTTGCTGAGACAAATCAGGAGGAGGTACAGGGCATTCATCATTGACGAGGCCCAAGACAACTCCCCTCTGCAGTGGAGGCTCCTGTCGAGACTGTGGGGAGAGCGTGAGATTGAGGAAGGCGACCCGCAGACCCCAGATACTCCATGGCAGCCCACCGTTTGCTACGTCGGTGACGTAAAACAGAGCATCTACGCATTCAGGCAGGCCGAGATCACTGGTTTCCTAGAATTCGCTAGGAGACTCAGGACAATCAACACCCACGAATTCAGCACCCTAACTGAACTAACTCGCAAGCCCGCACTAAGGAGCGACTCCCACAGCCGTGACCCGCGGAACGCCCACACCCTCACCATCGTGTCTGCCTCCGAGCACATGGAGAAGGGGGGTCGCGACTTGGTCGCTTGGATCCCCTTCGATGCGACCGACAGAAACCTCCCCGTTCCCGGAGGTGCAGAGGTCCAGGCCCGCAAGGAGGGAATGGTCTCGCTGCAGATCAATTACCGAACCGAGGGCGGGATGCTTATGGCAATGAACGAGTGGTGGAACGACGTTTTCAGCCACAGACATCGCCACTTCCCCAACGGGGACTTCTACGCAATCCCTCAGACCCTGTATCCGAGCACTGAGAAGCAGGATAACCCCGGCTCGATCGAATGGATCTGTCCGTTGGGCACCGGCGGCGATACCGATCCAACCACCGATCTGACAATCCCGCTGAATCCGTTCGGCCCGGGCAAGCCCAACTCCTTAGAGAGACAAGCGATGCTGATTGCCTTGCGTGTACGGAGCCTAATCGAGGCCTCCCCGGTCAGAGTCCGTTCTGCGGACGGGCAGTGGCACCAAGTCGCCTCCGTAGAGGCGGTCTTGCCACGTGACATCATGATTCTGCTGCCCACGAGACCTAAGATCAGGGACACCATCATCCGCAATCTCCACGACCTCGGCATACCCGCTCAGGTTGATCGTGAGGGGGGCTTGCTCGACAGACCGGCTGCCCATGCTCTGGAAGGGCTGCTGCAGTTTGTGGCTAGGCCCCGCTCCCGTCATCACGCTGCCCGGGTCGCGCGCTCCATCCTGATTGGCCTCAATGACGCGCAATTGCAGGCTTTCATAGATGGCTCGGAGTTAGGGGAAGACCTGTTGACCAGACTCTTGGAGCACACCGTCAGCGAGCGTCAGCGAGCATTGGTGGCCAGGTGGTGCGAGCTCTCCAACTCTGCTCGTCTGCTCGACCTGCTTGAGGAAACCATCGACAGGTCGGACATTCTCACCGCATACCCCGACCCTGTCTCACGACAGGACGTAGAGCAGGTCGTCGAGGTCATCCGCTCCCTCTCCATCGAGGTCGGGGGTGACCCGATGGTCCTTGCAGACCGGGTTCGCGACCTGCGCGAGAACAGTTCGAACGCCTTGGAGGCTGACACCGTTCCTCCGAGCGACGCGGTGAGGGTGATGACCATCCACAGCGCGAAAGGCCTCGAGGCGAAGGTAGTGATACTGGCTGATGTGTTCTCGAACAGGCAGACCAACCTGATGAACGAAGACGCCAGCCGGCTCATCGTCAGCCCAGAGCTCTTCGCTGGAAACCCGAAGCCCTGGCCGACCGAGAACCCCCCCAAGTCCGCTCTCTGGTCTCATGTCAGGAGGCTGCACCAAGCTCGCAAGAGCGCTGAGGCCCGCAGGCTCCTCTACGTCGGTGCCACAAGGGCCGAAGAGCGGCTAATCATCGTGGGCTCGCCCAGAGGCACTGAGTGGAACGAGGGAGAAGGGCTCAGGGTGCCATGGACCTACGACCAGTCGATGCCGCAACTCGGTCAGATGTGGATTGAGTCACTGCGTCAGGGCTCATGGAGACGCGGTGAGACCCACTCCCCGTGGCTCGATCCATCCGACGGCGAGGATGAGCCGGAGATCAAGGCTCACGGACAACGCACCTTAGACCCAGCGAGGATGCTCGCCGAAGCCTCACTGGGAGGGCCCTCCACCCTCACGGGAATGCTCGTGATCCACCATCCGAACTGCTTCGATGCCATAGATGGCGATCCTAGGAGAGTTCTGACACCCCTCCAGCGCATCGAGAGGCTCGATGACGCTGCTCGCTCCTTTGCTGAGACGGAGACACCAGAGCTCCCCGAGCCCCGGAAGGAGCCGACCCCCAGAGTCCGAATCACCCCTAGCAAGCTCCCGGTTTTCCAGGATTGTGCCCGTCGCCACTGGTTCGAGACTCGCGGTGGCATGGACCCGGAACCAGTCATGCCGATCACACAATCGTCATCCACAAATGGAATGCCCAAGAACGTCGATCGCGCGACCTTTGGCACTATTTTTCACAGAGTCATGGAGATTGGGATAGGAAATCCCGGACCCGGCGAAGGCGAATCTAGCACCCCACTCCTCGAATCATGGACCTCTTTCAGGGAGGATAAGATGGCCGACACGGAAATCCATCGAACCGTGTTCCGCGAGCTTCTGCCTCCAGGAGCGGACGAGGAGCACACTGCCCGACTCGTGCAGACCATGGCAGAACGAGTGCGAAACGGCCCTGTAGGGGCCTTGGTATCAGGAACTGATGTGGATGGCCACAGGCTCGAAGGCCTGCGGACCGAGATGCCATTCCACATCGCTCTGCATATGGACATTGATACAATGGTTCGACACAGATGGAGCCCCGATGGCCCTGAGCCAATGGTGAGTATGGAATCATCTACCATCGAGATGAGCGGAATCATCGATCTGGTCCTATGCACTAGGACATCCGGAGGCTCCTCGACAATACGACCGGTCGATCTCAAGACCGAGGATGTCGATAAGATGTCCAATTCCCAACACACGGGACTTCTGGCTGCTTTGGGCTCCAAGGAGTCCGGGCCGACATGCGAGGCTGAGGAGGAGATTCTGAGGAAGCACAGAATGCAGTTAGCCCTGTACTACCGTGCCCTAGTGAACATGGAGAAGGCCAGACGCGCAGCGGACATCCCCCACAGGGAGGTCCTGCCACCGGCTATCCTGATTGGTGTCACAGGCAGGATGGTCGAGTATCCAATGGACTCCCTGAACGAGGCACTGGGAGAGCTCGACGAGTTGCTGGCCCGCACGGCTCGCATTGCAATGTCCACCAACATGCCTCTCTCGGAATTCGCCAGACTCTCGGGAGAATTCTCCTCGGTCTGCAAGGAGTGCCCCTTCCACAGAGGACAACTACCGATCTGCGGGCCCGCAGACGGGTGATAAAGAATCGAAGAGTCCATGAGCGAGTCCTCCGACAAGGCAACATGGCGTTGGACCTAGAATCGATGATGCAAAGAAGCGACGAACTCTGGGAGGAGTCTATCCTGCCCAGCCTGTCCGATTTCATCGAGATTAAGGCACTCTCACCGCTCTTCGAGCCAAATTGGGATGAACTTGGTGAATTGGATGCCACCATCGATCTGTTCTGCAGCTGGCTCGACGAACAGCCTATATCGTGGATGAGTTACGAAACTCACCGCATCGAGGATAAATCACCCGTTCTGCTGGTTACAATCGAAGGCACAGGCCCGGGTGAGGCCATCTTCTACTCGCACCTCGACAAGCAACCCTCCAAGCCCGAGCTTTGGTCCGAAGGCCTCCACCCACTGAAGGCTGTTCGCAGGGACCCCTGGCTCTACGGCAGGGGCTCTATCGACGACGGCTACGGGGGTTACCTATGCGTAACTTCGATCCGCTTGCTTCAGGAGGCAGGCATTCCGCACCCACGCTGCGTTTTCCTCATCGAGACCTGTGAGGAGTCGGGCTCCTTCGACCTACCACCGTACCTAGATGCCCTATCCGAGCAACTAGGCGACCCGGACATGATCGTGGTATTGGACAGCGGAGGCCCGGACTACGATCACATCTGGATGACAGAAGCCCTCAGGGGCTTGGTCT
>JAYZLU010000116.1:0-3088 GCA_036153975.1 Thermoplasmatota archaeon
TCTCAGCGCCTGGCCTCAGGGTGAAAACGGGATCCGACTGGATTGAGTTTTGTTTCCATGAGCTGTAGTAGGTCCTGTCGAGGTAGCCGCTCGACGAAAGAGTGATGTAGCCGTCCGAGCCAGTCCATCCGAGGCTGTTATCGGAGAAGTCATCGCTTGCAGTCAAGCTCACGTCCTGGTTCACGATCTTTCCGAGACGCTCGTCGTCGCTCTCGCCCCAGCAGTACAGGTTGGAGTCCGTGCCGCTCATGCAGTTGTGGTCCGCTCCCGCCGCGAACTGGCTGACGCGGACCCCCGAGGGCAGTGTGGCGTACCCCGGCGCCTCGTAGGCCGAGGCGGACCCCCGTCCGAGTTGGCCCGCGGCGTTGCGACCCCAGCACGCCAGCGTACCGTCGAGCCCTGTGGCGCACGCGTGCGCAGAGCCCGCGTCGACCGCCCCGGCCTCGAAGCCGGCGGGCAGCTCGACCAGCACAGCGTAGGCGCTGCTCGAGCCGGCCCCGCTGTTGCCCAGCTGGCCCTCCGAGTTGTCGCCCCAGCAGGCCACGCTGTAGTTGGCGAGGACAGCGCAGCCGAACTCCTCGCCCAGGCTCAGAGCGTCCGACTCCCCTGAGAGCGACTGGTCGTCCCAATCGTCGAACTGGTCGCAGTACCCGTCACCGTCCGCATCGACAGGCGTGCTGGTGGGGTCGCGGTAGTCCGTGCCGCAGCGAGCCTCGTCCTGTCGCGTCCAGCCGTCTCCGTCGATGTCGCTCAGCAGCCCCGACGTGGTCATGCCCTTCTGGCGCAGCATGCGCAGCGAGTTCGCGGTCCCCGGGTAGTACACGAAGCCCCACATCTGGCCGAGGTCGGTCAGTTCCACGCCCACCCAGTCAGCGCCCCCGAGGTCAGCCTGCTCGGTGTACACCCACGCTCCCGCGGTCTTGTGCAGGGTGTGGACCCCACCTGCGGTACTGACCATGATCACCACCGAGAGGTCCGGGCCGACGGCGATGTCGACCACGCCGGTGTCGTAGGTCGCCAGCATCTCCTCGGTCGTCCACGAGCCCGCGTTGGTGCAGCCCGAGGAGCACGAGGAGTAGTGCAGTCCGCTCGCTAGGTTGTCGTGCACCACGTGCACCGAGCCGTCCAGCCCTACGTCGATGGAGAGGGACGCGTTGGCAGTAGAGACGTCGCCGAGGCTGCTTATTGTGACCTGCTGCCAGTTGCCAATCGTGCCGCAGGTGCCCGAGCAGGCGGATAGCTCGACTTCGTGGTCCCCTGCCGTAGAGTCGACGTAGGCTATCCACAGGGTGCCATCAAAGGCGATGTCGGAGTCTAGGCCGTACCCCCCCGAGGTAACGGCGATGGTGCCGACCTCTGCCCAGTTCGCGGGATCGGTGCAGTCGGAGGTCGCCGTGCAGCGAACGATGGCTACGTCGGTGGAATCGAGTGCGAAGTGGTAGAGGTCGCCGGTGCCATCGATTTCGATGTCGATGGCGGTGCCGGCCCAGGAGGAGCTCAGGGATGCGTCCGTCCACTCCCCGTCGACTTTGGTATAGTAATGGGGCTCGGCGTCCAGCATGATGGCGATGTGGGGCAGGCTGTTCGAGTCGAAGGTGAGGGCGACGTCGTGGATGTCGACTGCCAGGTCGTCGATGTTCTCCAGAGCCCACTTGCCCGCCTTGTAGACGCCGAATTTCGGAGCCTGATTGGTGTCGTCCACGTAGACTATGCCAGCGCACGACTCCGAAGTCAGGGTCGTGGCCGTCTTGTTGCCCACGTAGCTCGAGACGCTGTCTAGGGAGGTGGCATCGAGTGGGTCCCCCTCCGCCTCGACGTCGCATGGCTGGTCGAGGGTTGGCTCGGGCATGAACAGTTGGACGAAGGCCAGGTCGTCCCCCATCTCCCCCGACTCGTCCCCCGTCGCCCCGCTCTTCTCGAGCCCGGTCCTCCCGTCCGCCCCGGACCCCCAGCACTTCACCATGCTCGTGTTCGTCATGGCGCAGGCGAAGGCGTCACCGACCTCGACTGCCGTCGCGTGGATGTCGCTGCCGAGGTCAAGCGTTTCGAGGTAGTCGCCCATCTCGTACTGATTGTCGCCCATTGAGTTCCCGTTTCCGGTTCCCAGCTGCCCGAAGTCCCCCAGCCCCCAGCACTTGACGGTGTCGGCGGTCTCTGAGTTTCCGTCATCCAGGATCGCGCAGGAGGTCGCAGCCCCCACCTCCACTGCGACGACGCTCAGCCCGCTTCCGAGGTCCACTATGTTGAGGTCGTTTCCCAGCTCGGAGGGGTCGTCGCCCTCGTTCGAAATGCCTTCGTTCCCGAGCCTGCCGTCCGCCCCGTTGCCCCAGCAGGCGAGGCTTCCGTCATCTAGGATGGCGCAGGTCATATCCTCGCCCGCCTCGATGGCCGTGGCTGTCCTGCCAGCTGGCAGGTCGACGAGCACCAGATCGTCGCCCATCTCCTCTGCTTCGTCGCCGATGTCGTCCGTGCTTCCGACCCCGAGCTGGCCTTCCGAGTTATCTCCCCAGCAGGCCATCTTGCCGTCGTCCCACAGCACGCAGGTGTGCGAGTTTCCGAGCGCGACCTGCGTCAGTCCCTCGCCCCTGTCGGGCAGGTCGACATGCGGCAGCTCCCCGCTGACCAGGTCTGCGTCCGTGTCGCCGATCGTGTCCGTGGAGCCGAGCCCGAGCTGGCCGAAACCGTTCTGGCCCCAGCAGACTAGCGAGTCCGAGGCGCCGTCGTTGACGATGGCGCAGGCGTGGTGACTTCCCCCTGCGATTGCTGTCGCGTTCCAGTAGCCAAGAGCGACCACCTCGACGTTGTCGCCCATCTCGAGGTAGCCGTCGCCCTTGGCACCGGTATCCGAGGCCCCCGCGCTGCTGCCAAGATGCTCGTTCTCGCCCCAGCACTTCACCGAGGCGTCATTGAGCAGGGCGCACGTGAAGTCCAGTCCGAGGGCGACGTCACTGAAGGTCAGGCCCACGCCGACGTCGGTGAAGAGCAGGTAGCGCCCCATCTCCCCTCCCTCGTCGCCGTAGTCCGCGTCGTTCTCGTGTCCAGTCTTGCCGTAGGTGCCGTCGCCCCAGCACTTCATCTGGCTATCCGT
>JAYZLU010000117.1:0-12201 GCA_036153975.1 Thermoplasmatota archaeon
GAACCTGCCGATATCGTCTGTGAGCACGTCTATCGTCTCGAGAGCGGTCGTCATGTTCCTCGTGTATTCGATATGAACCTGGACAGGTACCTGAGGTGCTGGAACGAACGCTGAGGTGTCGATATCCAGCCAGAACACGGAACCGTTGAATATCGCCGGTCTGTCCCGGTCCAGCCATAGAACGGGTTGTGTAGTCAAGGTGATTCGGGTGGCAATCTTGTCATCGTCATCGAGATAGCCGTCGTTGTCCGAGTCCCAGTCAGAGCTGCCTCCGTCGAACTCCTCGAACTTGTTGTCAGAATTGGGTTGGTCCCCGATGGAAGGATTGTTCCAATCGAGGTCAAGCCTACCGTCGGAGTCGTCGTCCACATCGATGGCGTCTGGACCGGTGGTGTTGTTCGATGGATTGGCGATGCCGAAGCCATCGCCGAAGTCATCGTGGTCCCACGGGTTGGTAGACTCCATGCCGAACCTGGAAGGCCATAGCATGACCTCGTCCTCATCCTTCATTCCATCGGCATCGTCGTCATCGTCGATGTCGTCTCGAATGCCGTCGTTGTCATGGTCCCACGCGGAGACTAGCGGTACCGTGAATTGCAACTCGAGGCTGTTGGGAATTCCGTCCCCGTCCCAGTCGTCGTCAACCCAGTTGAGGACGCCGTCGTTGTCGTGGTCCCATGTACTCTGCTCCTCGCCGACAAAGCACACCTCGTAACCCTCTTGAACGGCATCTGGCTGGCCGTTGTTGTCGTCGTCAGGGTCCTCGCCGTCGGGGACGCCGTCGTTGTCGTTGTCGACGTCGTACCACTCCGGGAACATCAGGCCCTGCCCCAGCACGCCCTTGTCCCAAACTGCTTGGTACCACCCGTCCCCATCGGGGTCGGTGTCCAAGCCGTCGTCGTCCGCGTCCTCGCAGTTTGTGCCGGTGAAGTAGTAGGGCTCGTACACTCCATGGAGCTCCCAATCGTCGTCGTCGAGGTCGTCGTTGAGATCGACCTCGAAGTAGTCCCAAACGCCGTCGTTGTCGTCGTCGACGTCGTAGTGATCGTACACTATGTCCCAATCGTCGTCGAGGTCGTTGGTGTTGTTGAACATGCAGCTCGGTGTGAAGGAGAAGGCCGGCATAGGTTGCCCGCAGTCGATGTCAGGGTCCTCGTAGTCGTTCAGCCTGTCCGCGACCTCGTCGGGAAACAGGTTGCCGTTGGCATCTGAGTTCCAGTTGAATAGGCCGCGGTTCAGTCCGACGTAGGCAATCCACAGGTCTCGGTTGTTCTTGATCTCGTTGTAAGTAACTGCAGCGGATGGGGCAGGGTTGCTTCCAGGATCGAAGGTGAACCAGAAGCAGTTGCTATCGCAATCGTTCGCTCCCTGGGAATTGCCTCCATCGTAGGAGCCATCATCGTGCTGCGAGTCGGGGCGGGTGCTGTAGGGCACGGTGAAGAGGTTCTGGTTGGCATAGGTGGGGGTCAATATGGGGTACCCGTACAGCCAAGCGTAGTTCAGTCCGCAGTCGCGCTCGATGAGCGCTCCGGCATAAATCGCTTGATACAGAGTAGTGCCGCACGAGTTGCCGTCGAAGGTGCCGCCCATCTTGATGTCGTTGACATCGAGCACGCCGTCGTTGCCCTCGTCCTGGTCCCACCAGTCGGGCAGTCCATCCGCGTCCTGATCGACGTCGATGCCATTGACTAGCGAGTCGCCGTCGGTGTCGATGTCGAAGAAGTTCATACCGTTGTAAGGGCTCCATCTCATGATGAGGTACCAGTAGAACTCCGGTATCTTGCCGTTGATCCTCGGGAATGAGGTGTCTCCCGAGTAGCCGTTGAAATTCAGCAGGAAGTTGTTGTCCTCGTTGAACGGGTTGAAGCCCCATGTCATGTTCCAGTAGTAGGTGTAAGCGACGTCGTTGGGGTAGGGGCGGAGTTGGCTGCCATCCTCGGAGCCATCGATTGCCTCGCCGTCGTCCTGTGGGTAGTTCCAACCCCCGTTGAACGGGTCGGTGTTGTCCGAGTCGACGAAGCCGCAGTTACCGTCATCGGGATCGTAGTAGTCGTTGATGCCATCGTTGTCGTCGTCCCAGTCCTCGTCATTCTGCAGTCCGTCCCCGTCGACGTCCGTGTCGAGGTCGTTGGTGCCGTCATCACGGTACCTAGAGCCGTTCAGCTCGTGCAGGTCGGCATCGTTGTCCAAGTCGCAGTCAGGGTCTATGTCCAGCCAATCTAGGATGCCGTCGTTGTCGTCGTCGACGTCTACCCAGTTGTTGATCCCGTCGCCATCCCAGTCGTTGAAGCCGGAGTACGACTTCCTCCATAGGAAGCAGTTGTCACTCGGGTCGTTGGGATTTGGGTTGTCGAGGCTGGGGCAGTCCCAAGTCGCAACCTCAGCCGTCGAGTTTAGGGGGAAGGGGTCGTCCTCGTTCTCGATCCCATCGTTGTCCGAGTCCCAGGGGACGTCAGAGCTGTCAATCGCCCAACGAGTGGGGTTGTCGGGGTATTCCGTACCGCCCACGTCGGTGTCCAGCCAGTCCCAGACCAAGTCGTAGTCCTGATCGATCGGCCTGAACCGATCGTCGTCCAAGTCACCGTCGTAGTCGATCTCGCAGTCCGTGCCGGGGGTCTGGAATTCCAATGACGCGATGGGGTAATCGCCTTGGCCGTCGTTGTTGGTGTCCATCTGGTGGCAGGCGTCTGGAATGCCATCGTTGTCGTCGTCGACGTCATACATGTCGGCTAGGCCGTCATTGTCGTCATCCGTGTCTGAGGAGTCGGGGGACCCGTCACCGTCGTTGTCCGGATCTAGGAAGTTAGGGATTCCGTCACCATCGAGATCGCCGTCGTAGATTACGGAGAAGCTCTGGTTCCTAGGATGGTTGATTGCCTCGAGTGCGACGTAGTCCAATCCGTCGACGTAATCCGAGTAATCTGCACTGGACCATACGCTCCAGTCATCCCACATTATGCCCTCGGCGCTGTCCATCCTGATTACGGGGTCATCGTACCTCCACGGGTGGATGTCGTCGATGTCGTTCAATCCATCTCCGTCGTCATCTAAATCGAAGTAGTCCTGTAGGCCATCGGAGTCGAAGTCGCAGGGCCAGGTGAACTGGTCGATGCGGCCGTCGTTGTCGTCGTCCTCATCGTAGGAGCCCCTGCCCGTGCCGTCAATGTCCTCGTCGGGGACGCCGTCGTTGTCGTGGTCCATGGGGTTCTGGTCGACCCTGTATCCAGAACCGACTGCGTCGCCGGTCCATGGGTGGATTACGGACGTGACGACGTAGCGGTCCATGCTTACGTTCCTGGGGTCGATTCCCTGCGTGTAGTCGATTGGCCCCTCAAGGATGCCGTCGTTGTCGTCGTCCCAGTCGAACTCGTCCAGAACGCCATCGTTGTCGTGGTCGTGGGGGTCGGTCCCGTAGCAGCCATCGAACCGTTCGATTAGGTCGTTAATTCCGTCGTTGTCGTCGTCGAGGTCGTTCAGGTCGTCGATGCCGTCGTTGTCGTGGTCTTCGGTGTTGGTCTCCTCGAGGAAGAATCCGTAACTCGAATCGAGGCCAAGGGCTGACACGTCGGAAATCTTGCCGTAATATGACGCCGGATCGTGGTAGAACGGGTCTTGGAACGCCGCCTCTTGGAATGGGTTGGTCGCTGCGGGTTGGTTGTGGTTGGTTCCTTGAGCGGGTCCCGATAACTGATTGAGTTGCTGATAGGCGGTTCTCTTGGGAATTTTTTCCAGGCCGGTCTCGGTCGTGCCTTCGTCATCTTCCTCTAGGAACATAAGCAGTTGCGTACTGAGCATCATCAAGGCGACCATGAAGATTGCCGGCAGTAGCCCCTGTGTCCCATCGCTAGTGTCTCGTATCGGCATTGTATCCCTGCTTCCTCTCGGGGAGAGTGTACCGGCCAAATCAGCCTGCTTATCAATGGATTCCTACGCATGGCCTGAATCGTATCACACAGGCTCCGGAGTATCAAGGACGGGCGGTCTACTCGAAAATAGTGCCTGCTCGGGGTTCCCTATACCCTGTGATACGGTGTGCCGCGGTTAATCTCTGACGCTCTGTATAGCTGCTCCATCAGAACTGCGGCGGCTAGTTCGTGGGACATTGTCAAGGCAGAGAGTGACATCAGCAAGTCTGCACGATCCTTGAGGGAGTCGCTGAAGCCATCGCTAGAACCAATGGCTAGATGGGTTGGACCTCTATCGAGTTCCGCGGAAGAGAGCCACGAGGAGAGCTCCAGACTCGTGTTCGTCTCGCCGTTCTCGTCGAGCAGGACCAGCGAGCCGGTCAGGTCTGACAGTTTCCTCTCGTAGGCCTCTGGACCTCGACGCTCTGGGTGAATCTCCAGACTGATGCCCCTGCCTCTGACTCTGCTCTCGTAATCACTGACGATTGCCGCGATGGACTTGTCTTTGGGTGCCCCGTGCAGATGAACCACCACGCGTCCCACGTTCGTTCGTGGCGAACGCTCCACTTAGCGATTCGCAAACCATCAAGACGGTCGGCTCCGGCGTTCACGTGAGAATTATGGGTTGGTGGCCGTTTAAGCGCAAATCTGGCTCATTCGACAACGAGCCTCATATTCGCGGATCGAGGTTGTGGATCCAAGACTTGCGGGAGGTCTGCGAACTGTGCTTCGACAACCGTGCGGAGGGACAGAGGAGAATCAGACAGATGCAAGTCGAATGGCGGGACGCGCACGAGGAGGGCGAGGTCGATGACGCGCTGCTACAAGGGCTCGACAGGCGCGCGTTCAGACTTCTCAGAGCCGACGAATCGGAGTGGGTGAGGTGGTTGGACGAAGATGGCTTCTGGAAGCCCGGTTGGGGTAGCGGCGAGGCGACGGAGTGAGGGGATGCTGTTCTGGATCGGGCTCTTCCTAGGTGTGGGGTGCTTCACCTACTACCTCAGCAGGCTGCAGCCGTTCCCTGAGATTAGCGGCAGATTTGCGGGGCTCGTCCTCGTGTTCGCACTGATATTATGGATCTCAAGCACGAGCCCTAGGCAGGGTTCTGATCAGTTCCCTGCAGTGCTCTCAGTCGTTGTCGGAGGAGCAGCTGTTGTTTTGGGGGTCAGGAACATGGGAGTCACCAAGCAAGATGTGATCCTAGCTCCCCTAGGTGGCCTGCTATTCTGTGTAGGGGGGATTTCACTGCTCGTAGGGCGCTGGGAAGACTCTGGGCAGGCCGAACAGATTGGTTCTTTCATCCTATCGAGCACCCTCGTGATGCTCGAGATCTACCTAGTTTTCCGGGGGCTGGTAATCGGGGTACCCGGAATCACTTGGTCGAAGTCAGGACTGAGGCAGATTCACCGAGGCCTGATTCATGGGCCGAACGGTGCCATCTCACACTTCGAGCGCTCTTGGGACATGGAGGATCCATGGATCAATTCGATGAGCCACGCAGCATTGGTGCTGATACATAGGGAGCTCGGAAACTCGGATGACGAGAAGTCTCATCTCAGGGAGCTGGAGAAGGAAGGAGGGTGGGATTCGGTAGATTCGTCATGGACGGAAGCCATCGAGTCGGCGCTCTCCAAACTCGTCCTCTGATGCCCTGAGTACGATTGAAAGCGTCTAACCCCTCGCAGCCTTCGATGGTCCGAATCAATAGGGTCCATACCGGAGCCGGCGATGAGGGGGAGACCTCGTTGCTAGATGGGTCGAGGGTCGGCAAGCAAGATGACAGGGTGGGACTGTTCGGAACAATTGACGAGTTGAATTCGCAAATCGGAGTTGTCAGGATGGAAATTTCCCGATCTGAGACGTTGCAGGACGACCACAGTACCTCTGCTGATGATGCTCTGGGCCTCGTGCAGCAGGAGCTATTCGACATCGGTGGGGAGTGTTCGTGCCCGCCCGACGCAATCCCCGTGAACGTGGCTCTCGTAGGGAGTGAGCAGGCAGACCGCCTCGTCTCCGAGATGGACGGCTGGCTGGAGGACCTCGAACCGCTGGAGTCGTTCATACTGCCAACTGGCTCGGCGCCAGTGGCGACTATGCACGTCGCTAGGACGGTAGCGAGAAGAGCGGAGAGGGAAGCCTGCGCGCTGCGTGAGAAGGAGGGAGTGCAGGCCGTGCGGCCTGAGGTGATGGCTTACCTCAACCGGCTTTCGGACTGGCTGTTCATCCTCGCAAGGTGGATTGCGCGGGGCACAGGCGAGGTCGAGACACCATGGACCCCGCTAGGCGAGCGTGGGTCCTGAGTCAAGCTCTGCGATCGGTGCTCCTCAAGCGCTCCCGGGCCGAGCGGAGAAGGTCCTTCTCTTGCTCGAAGGTGATTTGCTGCTCGGCTTCTTCAAATTCGAGCCACAGGTAGTTCGTGTGCTCGTGGGAGAGGGACACTTCGAGTTGGTCTGTCTCTGCTAGGTACCAGAAGACCTGCTTCGGTATTTGCTTGCCCTTCCTGCGGAAGGTGTACTGAGTCCTCTGGCTCCAACCCTCGTTTATCGTTACGTTGGTGATGCCAGTTTCCTCGGTCAGCTCCCTAATCGCAGTGGAATGATGGTCGGGGTCCCCCTCTTCGACGTGACCCTTGGGGAAGCTCCAGTGGCCTTGCGGGTACTGCAGGAGCAGGATGCTGTCGAAGTTGACTAGGATGAAGCCGCAGGACGTCTCCATACTCCCTTCGACTGCGTCGTGCACATCCCCACTGTGCCGCGGTCGCGGATGAAAACCTTGCGAGGCCCGAGCATTGTTTGCGAAACCACCATTGAGGGGGTGCTAGGGCTCCCTTTGGATGGGACCCTCTCCGCTTGACCTAGACATCCGTCGCATTGTCACCGACAGCGACTTGGATGGGGTTGTAACAGCCGCTATCCTGCGTCGATGGTGGCCGGAGGCTGCGGTCGTCTTCGGCCACCCGGGGGAACTGCGAGCAGGTCTTCTCGATGACTGCATCGATCAATGGACGGCTGTCTGTGACCTGCCACGCCACCCTGACTGCGGGCTGAGCATCGACCACCACCAGTCCAACGCGCCCTCCGAGAATAGTAGCCCCAGTACTACCACCGTCTGGCGGGACACTCCCTCGGCTGCGAGAATCGCCTACGAATTGGTGTCCGAGCAGATGAATCTGTCCGACCTCGACGATCTCCTTGTCTGGGTGGACAAGATCGATAGCGGTGGAATCACTCGGGAGGAGTACCTCTCAGACCACCCCGCAATCTGGTTGGGTCGCGTGATTGATGTCGGCGAGGGTACAGCAATGAGCGTCCTCGAGTCATTGCAAAGAGGGGAAGATACCGAGGCAATCCTCTGCGAGGCGAACATCGCTGTTAGGCTCACTGAGCGTCGGGCCCAGCGCGTGGTCCTCTCAGAAGCCATTCTGGAGCGGGTGTACGTGGACGATAGGTTGGCAATTGCGCGCCTCGATGACCTCGGCATGCGCTCGAATGGTTACCACGTGACTGCGCTTGTGGGCGATGCCTGCGATGCCTGCGTGATTGTTCATGGAAACGTCGGAGCGATTTTCGGCGACGAGGGTCGATATCCTGTCTCAGCCTCGTTTTACACGAACTCGTTCCTCCACCCAGAAGGTGGAATCTGCGATCTCACTCGCTTAGCCACCCGCTTCGACCCAGATGGGGGAGGTCACGCCAATGCCTGCGGTTGCAGGATACAGCCATTGAAGGACGGTGAGAGGGATTCGAGGAAAGTGGTAGAGTCCGATATCGAGACTAATCTGGCTGCTTGGCTGGGTATGTGGGCGGAGCGCTAGTCACAGAATCGTCAGCAAGTAGAGGAAGCCCAAGAATGCGTGGATTACGACGAGCAGGGCCATTAGGTCGCTGAACTTGCCGTGCAACTCCTTCTGTCTAGCAAAAGGCTCGCCGGAGACCCTAGCATCACGGGTTCTCCGTCCTAGCCTCCAGAGAACGAGCATCAGTATCAGTCCTAGGAGGCCAGCCCAGCCGTGGAAGTGCCCGGGGAGCAAGTACGAGGTTGCATCGTTGGCATCGATTAGACCCCTGACCGCATTGGAGCCGAAGGCCAGTGAGACGACGCAAAGAGTTGCTACTGTAATCCTGTCGCCCAGCCGTTCGTGGCGCTCGAGGGAAGCCCTCCTGTCGTCTCCCTTGAGCTTGCGAGAGTCCTGGCGCCACCCCCGCTGGCCATAGAACACCCAGATTAGCGTGAGAGCAGCCAGAGGATGAATTAGCACAATGACGGTGCGAATCGGGTCCACGCTCCATGGTGGGGTCAGCCTGACTTAGTAATCGCCCTGACACCGGCTAGTCGGATGTGATTGAAATCGACTCGCCGAGGCGTCGCATTATGGTGGTGGCCGACTCGATGCTACACACAGTCTCGACGCTCTTGCCAGCAGAGTAGAATTTCTTCTTCTTCGCCGTGTTCTTGCTCTTGCTCCTCGATAAGTACCTCAGGCGGATGAACGAGTTCACGTTCAGCATCATTCGGGCTCTGTGCTTGAACCGGCTACTCAGGAGTTTGCGCATCAGCCAGGAGTTCTCCTGCTTGAAGCCGGGGGACTTGATCACCGAGATCGGCACCCCGGTCAGGCGATTGGTCCATGTGATGTCGTCCTCTACGGCATCGACGATAGCGTCTTTGTAGTCCTCGGGGGTGTTGCACTCGGTGGTGGCGATGAACCTCGTTCCCATCTGAACACCGTCGTATCCGATCTCCAGGGCCCTGTTCAGTTCCATCTCGCTGCCTATACCCCCAGCGCAAATCAATGGGAGTCCCATGTCGTACAGCTCCTCGTACATCTCCTCCATGGACATCGGTCCTAGATGCCCGCCAGCACGGTCGTTGACGCATATCAGGCCATCGACCCCGCACTCCTTCCCCTTCTCGGCCCACTTTCGGTTGGTGACGTCGTGGTAGACCACGCCGCCGCAGGCGTGAACCTTCTCGCACACCCAGTCGGGCTTACCCAAAGAGGTGACGAAGAAGCGGATGCCCTCCTCAAGCGCGATGTCGATCCAGCCGGACATCTTTTCGAAGTACTTCTTGCTGCCTTTCTCGATGAGGGCGTTGAACCCGATGGGTTTGTCAGTAAGCGAGCGCATGAGATGTATCCCCTCGCGAAGGTCGTGCCCATGCACGTATGTCATTGAGACAGGTTGCATGATTGCCAGGCCGCCGCCTTCGGCTGCCGCGGCTACTAGCTCCGGATTGGAGCACGGGTACATAGCCCCGCAGATGATGGGGAACTCGACCCCAGAATGCTCGGTTAATCGGGTATGGAGCGCCATGTAATCACCTGTCTTGCAATACGCGGAAATTCCACTTGAAGAGCCATTCAGAGACGGTGTCTCCGGAGACGTCGCGGCCCACGGACTTGAGATCACAGTCGACGGACTCGCCTGTGACCATGCTGCGTTCGATGGCCTTGCGGGCGCTACCTACGTCCTCGCAGGTGAAGGTGATTTTTCCCTTTGCGCGTTTGGTGAAGGTGCTTTCGACTCCAACGACAAACATCCTCAGCTTCTCCGGCATCGACCTAGAGACCGCGAAAGGGGCAGCCCCGGTAGCGAGCTCCGCGCCCATTCCCTGAACCGCCCAGTACATCGTTCGGAAGGGATTCTGGGTTCTCCATCCACCTGGTAGCGCGGTGACGCAGGTGGTTCTGTCGATTCGTTCGATTCTGAGTCCGACGAAAGCGGCTGCTGGCATCGATAGGGTGGCGAAGACGCGGAACCTCATCCGTCGCCTGAGACCCTTGAGCTCCGAATCGAGCTTCGCTTCGTTAATCGGCGTTGCACGGCCTCCCGTACCATGTCACCCGCCAGCGCTCATCAAGGCATCCACCATGTCGCAATATCGTAACATGGCATCATCCTTAGGAGTTCCTTCCAAGCGCTTCCAGAACTTCCACTTCCAGCGCTCCTTGAGATTGCCTCTGGGCCTTCCACTGCAATCTCCTTCAGATCCCTGCTTGAAGAGGGCATAGAGCTCAAGCAGTGCCTCGTCCGAGGGCGGAGATGAGAGTCTCCATACCCTCTTCTGAGCCCGCTCGAATCTGCGTCTCAAACTCATTCGCTCACGTTCCTGTTGTAGCCGAGTTGTGACTCCATCCACGCCTCAACGGTCGATCGTCGCTCATCCGTTTCCACGGAGGATGTGTGAGGGATATCAAGGACGTGGATTTCGGTATTCTCAGACATGTGCTTCTGGATTAGTGCGAAGTGCTCGACTCCTAGGGTCTCGTCATGCTCGGATTGGACCACAAGCGCGGGCACCTCAGGGATGCCCCAGTACGGGAGCTCCGAGTTGGCGTACCTTACGTTCAGGTCGGGGTGGATTCGCTCGTGCTCCCTCCTCAATACGTGTCTTACCCATGGCGCCGCCATGACCATCCTACCCGGCAGCTTAGAGTCGATGATTTTGGGGAAGGATGCCGCCGGTGATTCGAGGACAATCCCCTGTAGCACCTCTCCCCACCAGCCAGAGTGGTGCGAAGCGAGCCTAATGGTCAGGAATCCACCCATTGAGTGCCCGTAGATCCAAAGCCTCTTCGGCGTGAATCCCAGAGCCGATGGCGCCTCCTCCAAAAGCCCCTCTATGTCAGCCAAGACCTTCAGGAGGGTCCAGTCAATCCTGCCCCTTTGGTTGCCGAAGCCTCTCTGGTCGAGGCTGATCACGTTGACTCCCATGCTATGGATATGCAGCGGTCTCGTCTCCCCGCGAGACATGCAGGAATTGTAGCCGTGGAGGAAAAGAAGCAGGTCCCCACTCTCCTCATCAGACTCGAGTAAGTACGCCTTGAGCGTCTCATCGCCCCACCCCATGAAGGTGAATGGCTTCCATCTGGGGTCTATTGGATCTGCGGGGTTGAGGCTGCTAGTGACGAACACCGATAGGTAAATCCTCCAGTACACAAGGAGCCAAGCGGCGAATGGTAGCGTGATGCCCAACAGCAACCAAGAAGCCTGACTGGAGCGCCACTCGGGGAATACCGCTAGGGCGAGCAGCTCCCCGGGAATCATGGCCATCAATACCCCTGGGATGGTCGGTGCCCAGTTGACTGGAGTCCTTTCGTATGCTGCCGCTCGGCCTCGTCTGAGGGTTCTACCAGACTTCTCTTTCGCTAGGGTCAGAACATCTCCTCCGGGTATTCCATCGTGGCCTTGTGTCCGGATTGGACCTTGGCTGCTAGTCCTAGCGTCTCTGGGTAAATTCGCTTGAAGAAGAAGCGTGCGCTGGCAATCTTGGCATCGTAAAACGGCTCTCCGACGTTCTCGATCGCGATCCTAGCCATCCTCGCCCACATGTAGGCGAGCAGGACATTGCCAAAGTAGCGGCAGTAGTCCGTGGCGCCGGCAGCCAGGAAGTGGGGATTGGCCTGACCCTCAGCAATCATAAGAAGCGTGAGTTGTTGGAGGCCGCGGACTCCCTGATGGAGTGGCTTGTTGAACTCGGACATCTCGGGGACGTCACGATTCTCCTCGATGAACTCGGTGAGCGGCCACATCAGGTGGCGCAGGTTCCTGCCCATGTCCTGGGTAATCTTGCGCCCGGCGAGGTCAAGAGCTTGGATACCGTTTGTGCCCTCCCAAATCTTAGAGATTCTGACATCTCGATAAAACTGCTCGACCCCATATTCAGAGATGTACCCGGCGCCTCCCATGATCTGCATGCATGTTGAACAGGTTTCACACCCAAGATCTGTGAAATGCGCCTTGGCAATGGGAGTGAAAAGGGCAACTAGCGCGGTGGCCATCTCAGCCTCCTCTGGGTCGTCGCTGTGCATTTGGTCCAGAAGGAGGCCGATCCAAGATGCGAGTGCCCTGCAGCCCTCGTTGTTCACTTTCGCCTCGAGAAGCATTCTACGGACGTCAGGATGGACGAGGATGTTGTCCGCGGCTTCATGTGTGTCTTGTATTCCCTTCAAATCCCTGCCCTGACGGCGCTCGCGCGACCACGCGAGAGCGTTGTCATAAGCCACGGCGGCCAGACCGACCCCCATGAGTCCGGTTGCTAGACGCTCTCTGTTCATCATCTCGAACATCAGAGGCATGCCTCCATGCAACGGGCCCACTAGCCAACCTACCGAGTCGTCTAGATTCATCACGCACGTGGGAGACGCATGGATGCCCATCTTCTCCTCGGTCCCCGAACAGGTCACTCCGTTGTGCTCGGAAGTGAGACTGTGCGAAATCCCCTCCAGTCCTCCTGACTGCCAATCCTCTGACAGGAACTTCGGAACGAGGAAGAGAGATATCCCCCGGGTGCC
>JAYZLU010000118.1:0-2572 GCA_036153975.1 Thermoplasmatota archaeon
AAGCCCTCGCGGGCGCCGTCAAAGGCCTCCTTGAGCGGCTTGAGCCTCTCGAAGAAGCCGTCCCAGAACGCGGCCTCGTCGTCGCGGTCGTCTCCATCTGTGATGGAGTATTTGTCCACCGGCTCGACTTGCGCCACGGGATGGGGCCTCCACGGGAGCCAAATGAAGCGTTCGCATCGGCTCCTCGTGGGAGGCGTGTTCAGTCAGGGACAATCGAATCCCTGAAAGTGAATGAGCCACCCGGCGGGATTGAATGGCCAGGAGAAGAAGGGTCGCGACCCCCAAGGGCAGGGACGATGATGTCAGGCTGATGGCGGCCCTGGCGACCTTCGGGGTTACCAGTATTATCCTGATGGCGGTTATGCTACTAGCACCCGTGGTCAAGGTGGGCCCCTCCGAGGGCGAGTTGGCTCCCGATTTCTCAGCTCAGGCTTACAGCGGCGGGCAGTGGGAGGACTTCCGTCTGTCCGATTTGTTCAACAAGAGCTGGGCACCCGGTGGAGACGGCAACTGGATATTGGTGCAGTACATCGACACTGATTGCCCGTACTGTTGGAACGAGGGCGCACTGATGAGTCAGTTGCACTCTCAGTGGAATCAGGAGGTTACCTTCGTCACCGTCGTGGTGGAACTCGGAATCCCAGGTCACGGCAGCAGCAGGGGCGAGATCGAGGCTTTCAGGGATCAGTCCTCATACGACGGTTGCCAGACCGATTCAAACTGCATAGAGCGACCAGGAGAAAAGCACACGTGGGCGTACATCGACGACCTAGATTCGAGGACTAGCGGGGACTGGGAATTGCCCGGAACGCCGTTCGCCGCACTGCTACAGCCTGACGGGGTAGTGGCTTGGAACCCGGAACAGCCGGGCAACCACCCCGATGGAGAGGAGATGGAAGGTGCCCTGCAGCGTCTGGTGGGTGGTTCTTGATGGCTCTCGACGTCCCAATGATGGTCTTCGTCGCCGGGCTGGCTATCGCCTCGGTCCTCGCCCTAAAAGCTAGGTCGAAGGAGGGCAAGGAGGGCACTAGGGCGATGCTCGATTCAGGCTTGGCATTCTCAGTAGTCGGATTGATGTCCTCGGGCTGGACCTACGCCATCCACAACTCGATTCTTGATTCGGGAGAGACCACCATGTGCGCCTCCGAGGGGCTCGTCCAGTGTGGTTCGGTTATTGGTGACCCGCGATGGAACAACCTCTTCGGCATCCCTTGGGGCATCACCGGCCTGCTCTCGTTCAGCTTGCTGTTCTTCCTCTTCCTGTCACTGCGGATGGATATGCACGCGAAGTGGGCCGAGTCGTTCACCACCTACTCGTTTCTGGCCGGACTCGCCGGCCTGCCCTTCGTCGCATTCCTCGTCTTCGTCGAACTCACCCAAGTCGACGGGGCACCTCACATCTGCCCGTTCTGCACGGTCGCTCACTTGTCCCTGATAGGCTTCCTCGCCGCCGCCCATGCACTGCGAGGACGCAAGCAGAGCGGCATGTGGGCCTGATTCACAGGCGACGGCGACCCGATGGACTCAAGGCTGACCCTAGGGTCGCGCGGCCATGGAACTAGTGACCGGAGGAGCCGGGTTCATCGGTTCTCACCTAGTTGACTCATTGGTTTCCCAGGGCAAGCGAGTACGTGTGCTCGACAACTTCAGCAGCGGCCGCGAGGAGTACCTATCCCATCATGCGAGCTCGGGAATGGTGGAGGTCGTGAGGGGAGATCTGCTCGATCTCGAGTCCGTAATATCTGCCATGGAGGGAGTGGACACGGTCCACCACATGGCCGCCAACCCCGACATCAGGCTGGGCACCTCAGTGACCGATACCGATCTCAGGCAGGGTACGATAGCGACCTACAACGTCCTAGAGTCCATGCGCCTAGAGGGAGTGGGCAGGATCTCGTTCTCCTCGTCCTCGGCAGTGTATGGGGAGGCTTCCCAGATGCCGACGCCCGAGACCTACGGTCCGATAAAGCCAATTTCACTCTACGGGGCTTCCAAACTCGCCTCGGAGGCTCTCATCACCGCTTGGTGCGGCACCTTCGGCGCCAAGTCGTGGATCCACAGGTTCGCTAACATCGTCGGCCCGAGGGGGACTCACGGCGTCATCTACGACTTCGTACATAAGCTCAAGGCCGACTCGACTCGGCTGGAGGTTCTGGGCGACGGCCGTCAGGAGAAATCGTACATGTCGGCCGAGGACTGCGTCAGCGCCATGCTGCACCTGATTGACGGCGTCGACGCTGATGTCAACCTGTACAACCTCGGAACCGGAGACACCTGTTCGGTTAGAAGAATCGCGGAGATCGTGGTCGAGGAGAGTGGTCTGGAAGGAGTATCGATAGAGTACACCGGAGGAGAGCGCGGCTGGGCCGGAGACGTTCCGAAGACATCCCTCGATGTCGAGTCGCTGTTCTCCACAGGATTCTCGCCCGGGATGCAGTCGGAGCGGGCCATCAGGCACACTGCGCAGGCGCTGATAGACGAGATTGGCCTGTGAGCTTTCTCGGGCGAGCCCATTTCATAACCCCGTGACCCGAGGACTCGGTATGAGCAAGCGCTGGTACCAAGACAACAG
>JAYZLU010000119.1:0-2712 GCA_036153975.1 Thermoplasmatota archaeon
TCGCCCTTTCGACGAGGACGTTTTCTGAGACACCGACCTCGAGTTTGAAGCCTATTCGAATAGATTTCCCCACTAGTGGGGAGAGTTTAGCGATATGCTTCGGTCCAGGACTCAGGGTTAGTTCCCATGACTCTTCACCGCTGGCCCTCTTTCTCTCTTCGGGAGGCGCGTAATAGTCCAGTACTGCGGCGGCGTGAATCCAGGCTTCGGGCTTATTTTCTGCATTGGCAACTTCTAAGGAAACTGAGAGCATCCCATCCGGAGTGCCATCCCTGCGTACGTCCGGTAGTAGGAAAGAAGGGGATGCTGAGGTCTTTCCCGCAATGCAGATGATGTCGTGCCCCATCCTGTGGAGATGCTCTGCAATGGCCCAACCAGTTTGTCCAGAAGAGGCGTTTTGAATCGCTCTCACTGCATCGATGGGAGCCCTGTTTGCCCCTAATGTAATGGCGATTCGCCTTCGGTTGTCGAGCTCCTTATTGAGAATATTACAGAACTTGGCAACGATTGTTATCGCGTCTGGCTGCTTCCTACGATCCTCACTTGAATCATCCACGAGAACAGAGGCTCCGTCGGCTTCCAACGCATCAATCAGTTCCCCCGTAACAGGGTCATCGAATAGGTCGTCGTGCATCGATGGGACGAACAACAATGGAGTACCGTTACCCCTAGCAGCAGAAAGAGCCATCATGACTGGAGAGTCGATGATGCCATGTATGTGCTTGGCTATCGTGTTTCGGGTGGCTGGAGCTAGCAGGACCCCATCGAAGCCATCGAGTTGTGCCATTTCCGGGTCCCAGTCTGTAAGTACGTCGGTTCCTGAACCCCATGAGAGGGCCAGAGGGGTGATTACCCTCTCAGCGCTGCTTGTCATCATAGTGACGATTGAAGCCCCATGCCGTCGAAGCTCCCTTGCAAGTTTGACAGACTCGACTGCAGCGATTCCTCCGGAAACGGCAAACAAGACTGTTCTACCGGCTAGGCAGCGACTACTGACCTCAACTCCGGTGTCGCCTCTCACGTGCATGGTAACGCTTGGTGCTTCATGAGTGCGTCGACTGAGAAAGATGGGACGAAAGGGGGAATGTTCGTATTGCGGTTATACCCTCTCAAGGGCGGTTGCGATGCCCATGCCACCACCGATGCACATGGTGGCGATAGCTCGCTGGCCGCCCGTTCTGGCCAGTAAGCTGGCAGCTTTGCAGGTGATTCTGGCACCAGAGGCACCGAGGGGGTGTCCAATTGCAATAGCACCGCCATCCAAATTGACAAGTTGCGGGTCCAATCCCAACTGCTTGACACAAACGATGCTCTGAGAGGAAAATGCCTCGTTCAACTCAAAGAGGTCAACGTCCGAAATTTCCCAACCTGCCCGTTGCAACACTAGCTCCGTGGCCGAGATTGGTCCTAGGCCCATCAAGTCAGGAGGACAACCGGTTACTGCGCCCGCAACTACTGCTGCGATGGGTGTCAATCCATTGGCAAGGGCGAAGTCCTCACTGCAGACCAGAGAGAATGCGGTACCATCGGTCAGAGGCGAAGATGTTGCAGCCGTGACCGATCCGCCTTCGGTGAACGCAGAGGGTAGGCGAGACATCGATTCAAGCGAGGTTTCAGGGCGTACGCAGTCATCTTGGTGAATCTCGCAATCAGGCTTGGAAATAGGAGCCAACTCGTCGTCGAAGTACCCTGCCTGCAAGGCTTCTGTCGCCTTCTGATGGGATGTCAGAGCGAATCTTTCCTGCTCCTCCCTCGAGATGCCGTGAAGATCGGCTACGTTCTCTGCAGTTATTCCCATATTGACATATGCCTGGGGGTATGAGGACTCCAATACAGGGTGAGGACTCCAATTGAATCCCCTACGCATTACCCTAGACATGGACTCGACTCCCCCGCAAAGGAAGCACTCCCCCCAGCCGCTCATTATGTGAGAGGCCGCTGTGAGGATGGACTGCATCGAAGAACCGCACAGCCGATTGAAAGTCGCACCGGGCACAGAATTGGGCAATCCCCCGAGGTAGGAGATTATTCGGCCGATGTTGTAGCCCTGCTCTCCCTCTGGGTAGGCGCAGCCCACTAGGATATCATCGATGAGGGCTGGATCTATAGAATTACGTTGGAGCAAGGTACGAGCAACTTGTCCGGCCATCTCATCGGGGCGCACATCAGCGAGGCCGCCCCTGTGGGCCCTCGTGAACGGGGAGCGGCTCCAATCGACTATTACCGCTCTCACAGAGACTCGTCGCAAGGGGCAGCCATAACGATTCCCGGTATAATGAGTCGGGAACCTTCACCGAGGGGTTCTTGTGTAAGCGTCGATGGGCCGTTCCCATGATAAGGGAATGCTCAATACACGGATATTTCTCTGATGACGACCTTTGTCCAGCCTGTAATTCTGATGGCAAGTTCATCATGAGCGCGGGCGAGCGTGACAGCATGGGGAGGAAGCTCGCACTCGTCCTGAGACATGCGCCCGAGAAGTTCGATCTCGAGATGGACATCAATGGCTGGATCGACGTGAGAGACATCATCAGACAGTTCCAGAACTCGGACAAAAGGAGGCACCATTGGCTAAGACCCCACCACCTCAGGGCGATCTCTGAGACTGACTCGAAGGGCAGGTACGAGGTCCGCGGCAACATGATGAGGGCAACTTACGGTCATACTGTGGAAATAGAGCTCGACCTGCCAACCAGTGATATTCCAGACTCG
>JAYZLU010000120.1:0-4685 GCA_036153975.1 Thermoplasmatota archaeon
TACCTACTAGTGATCCGGTTGACATTCATCACATAGACCTCCCCGGTTCGAATGGAGGTGTCCAGAATGGAGAACCTGATTATTCCGCTTGAGATCTCTATGTACATGACTAGGAAGATGGCATAAAGGATTAGAAGGAGCTTCTGAGAGACCTCACCCTCGGGCAGAAAACTCAAGCCGAACTCAACCTTGCTTCCAGCGAACCTTATCGTCACTAGGATGAGTGCGACGTACGATGCCAACATCGCACGCTGATCACGCTGGAAGGTCCCATAGAAGCCTCCAACCAGCCCGATCAGTATGAGTCCCAGATGGATCACCATTCCCAGTGCACTGAATCCGATGGCGTTCGAGACAGCGAACCACGCGGTCCCGGACACTGGAGTAAGCATGAAGGTGAGGAAGCAAAGAATTAGCAGAGCGGCTGACGATCTCACTTGGAGGGAAACGACCATTCTGTCGGGAGATAGGAAATCCCTCTTCGCTACCACCGGCCCCCCGAAGATTGTCTCGACCCAACTCGGCACGAGCACCTTTGGCACGGCGTCTTGGGGTATCTCCGTATCCCTCTTCAGAGTGCCAGCGGCCCTCTTCCGACTCGGGGCAGAAGACCGGACGACCTTGCCTTCGTACAGGTGAGAGGTGTCTACAGGTCCCTTCCCATCGCTCTGCCCCGCCATCAACTCACCTCAGAATCCCCTGGCTCCTGCGAGGGCCGTGTACAGCAGCATGTCCGGCTCCCAATCCATCACATATGCCCCCAAGCCGCGAAGCTCGGTCATCAGAATGTCGCGCTCGGTCTTGAGGACCTCGTACCCCGTCCTGTCGAGCCTCCTCGCATCGAACTCGAACTCGAGGCTGCTGGGTGAGAGCACTGTGACCTCGAAGCTCCTAGCCCTGAGGTCCCGTACCGCATCTACGATCGTAGGGTCGTCCTCGAGGGGTGAGAGGATGATGATCGGGCTGCCACGGTGGATGTGGGGCATGATACGGTTGGTGACAATCCTGAGTGGGGTGTTTCCCTTAGCCATGGCGCCGGCGAGCTTCGTCAGAAGGATGTACAACTGCTTCTTGCCGGTGTCCCTGTCAACCGACACTATCTCGTCTCCGTAAACCACCAATCCAACGGAATCACGGCGAGAGAGGAAGTACTGTGAGAGGCTAGCTGCAGCGCGGGTGCTGAAGACGAGTGAGTTCCGGCTAACTGGGCCGGTTTCGCTCACCGCCCTGCTGTCGACGATGAGAATCACGTCGCTTACGGCATCACGTTCGAACTCGTTCACCATCATCTTCCCGTCCTGTCGAGCCGTAGCGTTCCAGTTGATCTTCTTCATCGGGTCCCCGGGGAGATACTCCCTGAGGTTGTAGAAGTTCGAGCCTTCACCGGGGTTTCTGATGTTTACAGCCCCAGTGAAAATCTTCGGGACCCTGCTTTTGATCATCGCGTCCTTGATGTCCTCCATCTTGGGGAACACTAGAAAGTCATCGTAGAGCTGTATCTCACGCTCGTTGTGGAACAGCCCGAACTCATCTTGGACCCTGATGCAAACGGGCCCTACGGTGTAGAATCCCCTAAGTGGAGTCTCGATGGTATAGGAGATCTCAGTCTCCCTCTGGGGCCCTATCTCCATTAGCACGTAGTTGGCCCCCTTCTTGATCCTCATCACCTCGGGGACGCGGTCTCGTAGTTCGAGGACCTTGGAGAGGTTTGAGCGATTCTGCAGTCGCAGCGTGACATCGATCTCCCCATCCTCAAAGACCCGAGCTGCTGAGATCTTGCGCAGGGCGGCGATATTCTGGAGTTGGATCCCCTCGTCTGCCTTCATGTCCTCGATCCTCCTCCCGGTCGCGGCGACATCGCCGTGGGCGGTTCTCATGGCAGCCCAAGTCAAGAATGAGAGCAAGACGACGGCGACGGTTACGAGCTGCTGGTTACGCAGAACGAGGCCTAGCAGGTACATGGCAATTGACAGCGATGCGAACATCGCTGACTTCCTGCTCCATGCCATTGCTCCCTACTCCCGAGTGGATTCCTCAGACCGTCGGGACGGGGACCTGACGTAGTATCTCCTGTATGACCTTGCCACTCTCAAGCCCCTTGATCTGGTGCTCGGGCTTCAGTATCAGCCGGTGAGCCACAGCAAGTTCTGCGATGGACTTCACGTCATCTGGCGTAACGAAGTCTCGACCTCGCATCGCCGCGGCGGCTCGACTGGTCTTCAGGAGCGCCTGCGAACCACGAGGAGAGGAGCCTACCAGAACACGCGGGTCCTCCCTGGTTCTCGCGACGATCTCGACCATGTACATCCTTATTGCGGGGTCGACGTAGACTTCCTCGCAGGACTGCTGCATCTTCACAACAATGCTCGCCTCGGTGATGGTGTTCACCTCGACCTCGTCCTTCTTCCTGGCGATTCTGCGCTGGAGGATTTCGTCTTCGTCCGCCCTGTCTGGGTATCCGACCATCATCTTCATCATGAAGCGGTCGAGTTGGGCCTCAGGCAGCGGGTAGGTGCCCTCTTGCTCGACGGGGTTCTGGGTTGCCATGGTCAGGAATGGCGATGGCAGCTTGTGAGTAACTATGCCGACCGTGACTTGCAGCTCCTGCATGGCCTCGAGAAGGGCAGCCTGTGTCTTTGGCGGCGCTCTGTTGATCTCGTCAGAGAGCAGCAGGTTGCAGAAGATAGGTCCCGGCTTGAAGGTGAACTCACCCTTCTTGGCGTCGTAGATGTTCGTTCCCGTGATGTCAGCGGGAAGCAGGTCTGGGGTGAATTGAACACGCTTGAAGTCGCACCCGAGGGCGTCGGCAAAGGTGTTTGTCATTAGAGTCTTGGCGAGTCCGGGAAAGTCTTCGAACAGGAGGTTCCCGTTCGAGAGGATGTCCACCATGACGTTGTCGATGACGTGTTCCTTGCCAACGATGACTTTCTGGACCTCGCTGCTGATTGCCTGCCCCATCGCTCCGGTGGCGGACAGTACCTCGTTCATCTTGCTCGTTCCACGAGCAGCCTCGGCTTTTTTCGCGAGCGCGCTGCTGTGGCCCTCTGCAGTCGGTGCTTGCTTTCCTGCTGGTTGTGTTGCATTCATTTTTATCTCTCCATTGTTCAGTTATCCTTTCCCCATCGCCTGATGGCCTGCATGAGCTTGCGCAACTCTTGGGGCGAGTACGTGCGGCTTTGGCTATAAGCCAATTCCACGAGGCGAGGATCCCCTATCAACGCCTGAATCTCAGGTGGAGGCTTCGATGCCATCTCATCACGAGTAAGGTCGTTTTGGACCCTGATCTTGGTGAAAAGGGCCTGTTGTACGCGTTTGCGATAGCTGCTGGGATCAAGCTTGTTGGGTCTCTGATTGAATCTGGTCAGGTCGAAAACATGCCTCCAGTTCTCCTTCTCCGGCACCACCATCATCGCCACAAGGAGTAGGAGGCCCACGTTGAGAACGACAAGCCACTTTAGGAATTCATTCGATGTCAAAAGTACTACCGTGCCCATGGTCTCTACGAAGGGTGCCGAGACCACTCCTGTAACATGGCGGCTCTCGTCGAAAACGACCTGGAAGTTCGACTTGTCACCAGTGGAATCGCCCTGCCTTATCTGAGCAGAGAGGTTGATGTTGTCGAACTCCATCATGTCATGGACTAGGAGTCTGAAGTACCTCTGATTACCGTCCCACTCGTTATTGTTCAGGATTTCCCTGGTCCAGCAGTTGTTCAGGGTATAGTCCCCCACGGACTTGCAATCCTTGCTAAGCCCCTCGCCCTCGGCGACACCGAGCTTCCACAAGAGGTTCGAGAAGGCCTCCTCGTCGGAGACGAAGACTATGCTGCCAGTGACTTCTAGTTCCCCCACTCCGGTTGAGAGCGCGCCCCTGCTCTCGGTCGGCAACTCGTCAAAGACCTCGATTCCTGGGTAGTCGAACCTCATTACCAGTTTCAGGTCACCGGGAGCCGGGTTCCTGAGGTCCGTGGGATCGCCATTACCCTCGATATCGATGAACGCAGATGGGGATGCCTTGGCCAAGGTCATGACCTTGCGGTGATTTGGGTCCTCGGCGTCGCGGAGCAGCGGCTCGAACTTCAGACCTGTTGGCGACCTGAACATTAGTGGTATACGACAGTCGGTCGGAACGTAGTTCTCGATTTGGAAGGTGGTGCAGCCCTGCATCAACGCGCCCGGCGACATCTGATCCACGTCTTGCTTGACTGATGAGGCACTCCAGACGTTCTTCCAAGAGATTGCGGACGCCTGACCTTGTTGGTCATGAACCACCCAGTGCTGCTTCTCGTCCAGCATTGGGGAGTTGAAGAACGTGATTCCGAACATGCTGGCGAGCCTGTTTGCGTTGGTATTGTCAGCAGCCACGATGACCTTGCCGCCCCGCTCGGTGACGAACTTGTAGATCTCATTGGCCTCGGTGTCGTCGATGGGCTTCTCTGGCCCTATAATTGCAAGTAGTGTCCTATGCGGGTCTTTCCAGTCGTTAACCAACATCGGTGTGGACATTGTGTTCGCCACGAAGTAGCGCTCTTCGTTCGAGAACGTGTCCCTCATGTCGGATAACTGGTAGAAATCATCCTCTTCGTAGGCAGAGTAGGCGGTGTCCTTGCCGATGACGAAGGTCATTGGAAGCAAGAGCAACAGCGCTGAGGTCACAGCTAGAGATGAGATGACGTAGGTGTTGAA
>JAYZLU010000121.1:0-13534 GCA_036153975.1 Thermoplasmatota archaeon
GACGAGATGATCTACTTCATAGACGCAGAGTGCGGTAGTGGCTCCTCCACCATCTCCCTCACCCTCAGGGACCACCTATCAGTATCCGCTTTGGAGCGCATTTGGGGGCCAGGTGCCAGCGAGCTGGGGACTCTGGGAACGATTCCATATCCCTCGGGAGAGTATACCCTAACGGCGACCTTCACAGGCTCGACCTATCTGCGAGTCAGGATAGCTGGCGGAATCACAGAGTCCTGGAGCCTCTAGAGGTACTCGAGCAGGTTGTCCGAGCCACCGACGAACACCGGATCCCCATCCCTCATGTCGAAGACCACTGGGACGGTCCGATGTCCAGTCTCGCTTACCACAGCCTGCCTAAGCCCATCGTAGTGATCGAGGTTAACATCCGTGAAACTCAGACCCTTGGCATCGAGGGTCCTGAAGGCGAGTGAGCAGTAGGGGCACACGGTCTGGGTGAAGACCAGGAAGTCGGTCTCAGTCCCTTCTATTATCTCACGAAGCTGCGACAGACTCACCGCCTCCCTCTTCCAACCATCCCGACTCGCCCAAATCGTCCAGAATGATTACGTCCAAGGCATCCTTCTCCTCGAGTACTCTGTTACACTCTTCTGGGTCGATGAAGACCAGAAAGAAGACTGTGAACATGGTGAGTGCTGCCCCCACGTATATTGTGGTGCTGTAATCGTTGTCGAATATCTGCAGCATCCTACCGGTGAAGGTGTATGCCATTACGCCCGAGAGGTTGAACATGGACATGTAGGCGGTGAACTGTGTCCCCCCGACCTTGCTCCATGTCATCTTCATGCAGACCGCAATCACGCATATCCAAGCCACTCCGTTGACTAGGCCCCGGATGATCAGATAGGCCGTCATTACCACTGTGTTGGTCCAGAATGGCTCCATAACCGCCAGCATGGCATTGCACACGGCAAGGCATGTGAAGCCGATCATTGCCACCCTTCTGACCCCGAACTTTTCTCCCAGCATGCCCCCCGCAATCTGGCCGATCATGATTGCGAGGATGACGATACCGCCAACGATGACGTTGTAATCCTCCTGCTCCCACCCTGCCCGATTGATGAATATGTCAATCACGATTGGGTCTATGAAAAGGTAAAGTTCGGACAGGAGGCACAGGAATATCAGCATGAAAGATGATCTCAGGTGGAATGCCTTGGTAAGATTGAAGCTTGTCTGAGCGAGAGCCCTGCGGGGACCTTGGGGCAGCAATATCGAGAATGGATTTATGACTCGAGGTATTGAGACAGCCCTAGCGATCAAGGCAGTGATAATGGCTAGAACGATTCCGTAGAATGCGATCCGCTTTGCTTTCGCGTATAGCGGAACGGTCAGGTCAACTGAAAATATCGCAAAAATCAGCCCGGCGACAAAGATGGTTAGGGATACGATAGTAAGCAGGGCTGCTAGTGAGATCCTTTCGTCAAATGTTGACCTACCCACTGCCTGAGCCGCCCACCATCTGGACTCTTCTGGCTCCTCCCAGTACAGCCTCTCATCCACTTCAAATTCGGATTCCTTGGAAGAATTCATGGATTCGGAATCTAGTGATTCTTGATCGGATGGTCTTGACCATGGGAACAGCCGTGTGCCTGGCTTTTCGTGGAGGAACAGCGGTAGCACCATTATCAGCAGCAGTATTGGCAGTTGGATGGAGAGCATCCCCTTGATGCCGATTGTTTTGACGAATCCGCCAAGGACCGCGCCGCCAACTATCATCCCGCCTCGCTTGGACGCGAACATGTACCCATTTGCCTTCGAGACCTCGTCATCCCGAAGAACGTCCACCGCGAGGGCGTCGGTGCTGACATCCTGCAGGGAAGCGAAGATGTTGTGCACGAATATGAGCTTGATCACTAGGTCGATCTGATCCGTCAGGTTCGGGACAAGAAGAAGGGTCCCTATTGATATGGCCATTCCGAACTGGGCGAATAAGATCCAAAGCCTCCGGGTGCCGAATTGCGGTAGGTTCAACGTGTCGATGACGGGGCCCCAAATCCACTTGAAGGTCCAAGGCAAGGCGACGGTAGCGAACAGAATACCAATCTCCTGAGGGGTAAACCCGTTGTCCGAAAGATATGATGCGAAGGCGACAGTTACGAACCCCCATGGGAGGCCTTGGGCGAAGTAAAGGACGCAGAGTGATACCATCCTTCTGAGCCTGTTCTCGGTCAGGCTCTGTCCGTCGAACAACTCCTCAACAAGTTGCTTCCTGTTGTAGAGCACGTATGCCAACAGGGCCAGTAAGATTAGCGATAGCCCGACAATCAGAATTTTCGAGCTGCTCGAATCAGTTGCTTCCACCGGTGCTAGCAGATCTAGAAGGATGACCCTACGGGCATCCACTGGAGAAATGTGGTCGTCATCGACAATCAGGCGGGCGTAGATGGTTGAGTTTCCAGACTCGTTATGCGGGTCCAGCTTGATCTCCCACTGAGCCCAGTCTCCTAACGGAGAGGTGTCTTCCGCTGCCTTCCACTGACTAACACCGACGCGGACCTGTACCTCGCCTTGTCCGGGCGCCGCGCCCGAGGCGGTGCCCGAGATGTAGCTCTGGTTGAGCACCTCACCCATCGAGTGGATGTCCAGGGAGACATTCAGGGAGCGGTCAATGCTGCCTGCGGCCTCAACGAATGCGACGGGGTCGGCCTGGCCGTATCCGAACTCGTTGTCTGGCCTCGTCTCCAGCAGGCTGCAGTCATTGAGTCCCGCGTCCCCAAACAGGGAGATCTCACGCTCGATCGACTTGTCGGACACGATGGCCTTCAACTCGGAAGGAGTGAGGTCTGGGTTGGCCTGAATCATCAGAGCGGCAATGCCGGCCATGAGGGGGGTTGCCATGCTGGTGCCGGACTTGCTGGTATAGCCGTCCTGGGTGGCAGCGTCGGGCGCCATAATGCTGGAGCCGATGGTGGCGACGTCCGGTTTGACGCGGAGGTCCGAGGTGTACCCGCGACTGCTGTAGATGGCGAGGCTGAGGTCCTTGTCCAGACTCGCCACCGTAATTGGCAGGCGCGCGTCGCCGGGGCTGTCAATGGTATTGCAGCCGACGAAGGTAGCGCCTCCGAACTCGTTGCCAGCAGAGAGGGTGGTGATGATGCCAGCCTCGACCACCATGTCCATCTGTCGGCTCCAGGCGGAGTTTCCGTCGTTGTCGACGTGGATCTCGAACTGCTGCTCTCCCAGGGACGAGGTAACGATGTCAATGCCGTACTTGTCCCTGTTGTCTATGGCCCACTGGGCGCCCTCTATGACGTCCTCTATGTCGCCGTCGCAGCAGGCGAGGATGTTGATCAGATAGGCTCCGGGAGCGGCCCCGACGTAGCGCAGGCCGGTGTCGGGGTCGGTCTGGCCGCCGCCGGTGCCTGCGGCGATGCCCGCGACGTGGGACCCGTGGGTGCTGGAGTCGTAGGAGGTAGACGGGTCCTGCTCCTCGTCGGTGAATACGGCATCGTAGAACGCGATGATCTTCGGGTCGCAGTCCCTCGGTATCGGCCCCGGGTCAGGGTCGAGTGGGTCTGGAGGGTCGTCTAGGCAGGTGAAGGGGTCGTCATCCATGTCGTTGAGGCCCTCGTGGTCACCTCTGATCCCCGTATCCAGGACCGCGATCACGGAGCCCGTCCCATCCAGACCGAGATCCGTCCAGACGTCATCGACGCCCATCGTGGGCACCGCCTCGTGCATGTCGGGCTCGGCCAGCCCCAGGTCCTCGACCATCACCACGCCGGGCAGAGCGCGCACGCCCTCGGGATCGAGGAGAATCTCGAAGGGTACTGTCGCTGCCACGGTGTCTAGGTACTTCGCCCTGAAAGTGACCCCGGCCCCCAGATCCTCGATTGCACGTATATCCGCGTCGGAGGGATGGTGGTCGTAATCCACGAAGACCCTCGCGCTGCCAGCAGGCGCACGTCGCCACCAGTCCCGCTGAACCTCCGCGGGCTGCTCGATCAGCCACTCGAGACGGTCATCGAGGGAGTTTGTGTCCTTGTCCCTGCTCCAGTGCAGCCACCATGAGGCATGGATCTCAGACTCCACGCTAGCTGCCCACTCGCCATCGGCGTCGTAGCCACCCCTCTCGTTCGACTCGGGTGCGATGGAGGAGGCGGAGAGCGGCGCGACTAGCGTGAGCACCAAGAATGAAGCGAGGAGGGCACGGCGTCCGCTCATGGGCCTACGGGCCCATGGTCCTGTTTGAGGATTCGGACTTTACAACTCAACCGGCAATCCGTACGCCCTCGTCGTCGTAGTCCCACTCGATTAGTTCCCAGCCGGCCCCCTCTATCGAGGCAATGGCGTCGTCTCTGCCTGAAGGGGAGCAGAGGAGGGCGGCGCATCCCCCACCACCGGCTCCCAGCGCTTTCCAGGCAGTCAGGGAGCCACTATCGAGCAATGGCTCTACCACTCCTCTGAAGGGATCGTGCAAGGTGGTGTCGATCATGTCGACTCCCTCGCAGACATCCTTGAAGGACTGCACTACGAGGTCTCTTCGGTCCTGCTGCAGGCCATTGGCCATCGGGCGTGCTGCAGCACGTATTCTTTGGAGTCCATCGATGACTGATTCGTTGCCCTCTGAGTAACGCCCCCAAACGGAGTCTTGGATCTCACCAGAGCGGCGGCTGGTTCCAGAGTACGCGACAAGCAGGTGCTTGCGCAGCCAAATCCTAGCGGACCTCATCGGCTCGAAGGGCATTATCTCTACCGAGTCCCCGATGAAGAGCAGGTGGTTGAACCCGCCCCTAGCCGAGGCCCATTGGTCCTGCCTGCCGCAGAAGTTACCCAAGTCAGCCTCCAACTGGAAGGCCATCTCGGCCAACTCCTCCGGATACTTGTCCTCGCCGTGCGACATTATGGCAGCCACTGCGACGTTCATCGCGCTACTCGTCCCTAGGCCTGACCCCCGAGGGACCTCGAAGGCACTCTCAACGTCCTTCGCCTCGCTGCCGGGCTCACCTGTGACCCGTACGTAACGGTTGATTGTGAAGTTAACAACCTCGCCGCCGAAGTCAGTGGGATACGGGCCGACATCGGTCCAGCCTCCAGCGAGATCGACTCTGACGGGTGCAGAGGCTTCGATTTGAGGTGCCATGGGGCCTTGAGGGGGTGCCACGCATAGATATGTGCTGCGACCGAAAATATCGGGTATCGATGGCCCCTCCGCAAAGCATGGCGTCCAGCGTTGGGCAGGCGATAACCGCCTTCGCCGCAGGCATGCCAGTGATGATTTTCGACTCGGACTTCAGGGAGCGTGAGACCGACCTGTTGTGGCCTGCCACTGCAGCCACCCCTGAGGTGATGAGGAGGCTGCGCAGGGATTGCGGGGGGCTGCTATTCCTAGCAATCGGTAACGAGATAGGGGAGCTGTTCGGGCTTCCTTGGCTGCAGGACATCCACACGCATCAGGTGCTGGTGGCAGAGCACCCGGTGCTCGGTCAGTTGATCACCGACGATCTGCAGTATGATACCAAGTCTGCCTTCACCCTCTCCCTGAACCACCGCGAGACCTACACGGGAATAACCGACAGGGACCGCTCCCTGACCACCAAGCGTTTCGGGGAGTTGGCTCGGGATCTGATGAAGGAGGGCTTCGGGAGTGATGCCGCAGTCACAGCCCTGGGCTCCGAGTTCAGGACACCGGGACACATTCCCGTTTGCAGGGAGTCGCCGGGCGGCCTGAAGACACGCCAAGGGCACACTGAGCTTGCCGTGGCAATCGCTAGGCTAGCGGGGCGGACCCCGTGCACCATCGGAGCTGAGATGCTGGAGCCGGACGGCGACGGTGCGCTCCCGGTAATCGAGGCCCGGCGCTACGCTGCGCGGCACGGTGTGCCGATGATCACGGGGGATGACATCACGAGTGCGATGGATGCGAAGGATTGAGACAGGGAGAACATCTGGAGGATTGGAATCATGGTACGGGTGATGGCTGTCGGAATCTTCGACCTGCTCCATGCAGGGCACCTGCACTATCTCGAGCAAGCCAAGTTGCTGGGCGATGAGCTCGTGGTCGTAGTTGCGCACGACGAGACCGTTCGCAAGCAGAAACACGAGCCCATCACAACTCAGGATCTCCGTCGTAGGATGGTCGAGGGGCTCAAGCCAGTGGACCGGGCCATTGCGGGAAATCCCCCCAGCGTTCCTATCTTTGAGATACTGGAGACCGTGAAACCCGATGTTATCGCCCTCGGATATGACCAGAAGCACTCCATAGAGGCGATTCGGGAGGGGATTTCGAAGTTCGGCTACGGGCACGTCGAGGTCATTCGTGTGGAGGGGCTGTCAGATGACCTCGACGGTACGAGGAAAATCATCTCCAGGATCCTAGACCTATGGCCGGGAGCCGAGGGCGGACCGTACGAGGAGGACTAACTTGTACACCGGAATCGTCGCTGGCACGGCGCCGGTCACCGGAGTCGATGATGGCGAGGGGGTACGCACCCTAACAATCGACCTTGATGGGTTCTCCGATGATCTACAAGTCGGTGCAAGCGTATCCTTGGATGGAGTTTGCATGACGGTGGTGTCCATGGAGGGCACGGAGGTACGATTCGATGCTATCGAGGAAACTCTGGGACGCACGACACTAGGGGAGCTGATACATGGTCACATGGTCAATGTGGAGCGCTCTCTGAGGATGGGAGACGAGCTCGGAGGGCACATACTATCGGGTCATGTGATGATGACTGCGAAAATTATCGGGAGGATCGAGCGCGGGGAGAGCCTGGACCTGCTGATCGAGAACCCCATCGAGGCTCACCCATACATCCTCGAGAAGGGTTTCATCGCCATCGACGGCATGTCCCTGACCATTGGGGAGGTATCTGACGAAAGCTTCGCCCTCCACATTATCCCCGAGACCTTGAGGATTACAACAATCGGAGACAAGGAGGTTGGGGACGGCGTGAACATTGAGATTGATTCGCGCACCCAAGCGGTGGTTGAGACCGTGATGAGGAATATGGGGGATAGCGCGTGAACCTAGGGATAGTTTGTGGCGCCTTCCATCGAGAGGAAGTGGAGCGGATGCTAGAGTTCGCAAGGGACGAGGCGGATTCGAAGAACTGGGAAGTAAGCGAGGTAGTTTGGGTCCCAGGCTCGATGGAAGCCCCTCTAGCGCTCGACCGTCTGCTCCAGTACGAGGGCATCCAAGGAGCCGTAGTCCTGGGAATAATCGAACGTGGCGAGACCGATCACGGGTTGGTGATGGGGCAGTCCGTCACACGAGCTATCATCGAGCTCCAGATCAAGCACAACAAACCGATTGGTCTTGGCATAATCGGCCCGGGTGCCGAGCCAGAGCACGTCGGACCACGTCTGGAACCTCATGCCCGAGCCGCTGTCGGTGCAGTAGCAGCTATGGTCGAGTGATTACAGCCTCGTGGCCCTCAAAGTGAATGACAGGGGTATCGGGACATGCCCTTCCTTGAGTCGCCAGTAGTTCGGGCGCGAAGGCTCGAAGACTTCGGGCCATGGGGCGAAGAAGAGTTCGTCACGTTCGTTGAGGAAATCGATGCGGAAGCCGTTCTCGAGCAACGCGTTGATGATCGTGTCGTACCTGTACTCCCAACAGTGAGTGGTGCGCTCAATATCAGCTTCCGTGGAAGCGTAGCTGCCCTCACCAATCTCCGATATCGGACCCACATTGAACAGGTCGTACTTAGGAAACAGCCGAGGACCGTCCGGCCCCTCTTCCACATCTAGGCTGTTTACCATCGGGGTGCTCTCCTCAAGATACAGCATACCGTCCTGCTTTAGCAGAGAGGCGCACACTTGGGCCCACTCGTCGAGGTCCGGCAGCCAGCACAGTGCACCCCTGCCAGTGTAGATGATATCGAACTCCTCTCCAGCGAGAGCTTCGACGGCGTCGCTGACCCTGCTGACGACGAACCTCGCGTCGTCTATTCCCAGGATGCCAGCGAACCTCTCGGCCTCGGCAATGGAGTTCGGGGAGAAGTCGAGGCCGGACACCTTCGCGCCCTCGCGCGCCCACGACAGCGTGTCGGTGCCTATGTGGCACTGCAAATGAAGCAGCGACTTGCCACCGACAGAGCCCATCTCCTCAATCTCCCAGGGGGCTAGTTTGGACTCGCCAGCGAGCCACTGATCGATTCGGTAGAACTCGGCACCGCTGCCCTGCGCGTGGAGGTGAGCCATGGAGTCCCAGGACTCTAAGTTCTCGCTAATCGCCTCCTCATTGTCTGCTGGAGGGGGGGCAGTTCTCCAAGCCATGACCTCGCGTCGGCATCCCCGATGAAATCTTACCGGCTGGAAGGCGAGGCGTTGCGTTTCCCGAAGTTTACCAGAGGCAGGGTTGAAGGGCGTCCCACCATTGGGGATGCTCGTGGGCAGCGAGGCACACAAAGTGATAATCATCGGTTCCGGTCCTGCCGGTTACACCGCGGGTCTGTACGCCGCTCGTGCCCTCTTAGACCCCCTGATGTTCGCGGGATACATGTCGGGAGGTCAGCTGATGCTCACCTCTGATGTGGAGAACTTTCCAGGTTATCCCGCCGGTATCGGTGGCCCAGAGATGATGATCCACATGCGTGAGCAGGCCGAGCGTTTTGGTCTGGAAGTCCGTGACAAGAACGTCGAGAGGGTGGATTTCTCCGAACGACCGTTCGGGATTTGGGTCGAGGGGGAGGAGTTCCGCGCCGGGGCCGTAATCATCTGCACCGGAGCCGAGGCGATATGGCTCGGCGTCGAGGGCGAGGATGCTCACAAGGGCCGGGGAATCTCCACTTGCGCGACCTGCGATGGCGCTTTCTTTCGTGATGAGGAAATTATTGTGGTAGGTGGGGGTGACTCAGCGATGGAAGAGGCGACCTTCCTCACTAGATTCGCCAGCAAGGTCACCATAGTCCACCGGCGCGAGGGCTTCCGAGCATCGAAGGTCATGTACGAGCGTGCCGTTAGTCACCCCAATATCGCAATCAAGACTTTCAGGCAAGTTAAGAGCTGGCTCTCCGACGAGAACGGCCTGACCGGAGCCGTTCTGGAGGACCCTAGAGATGGCTCCGAGGAGGAAATCTCATGCACTGGCGCCTTCATCGCCATCGGCCACAAGCCAATGACCGGCTTCCTTGAGGGTGAAGTAGAGATGGATGACTCCGGATACATCATGCACACCGAGCACACGATGACAAGTGTTGCAGGCGTATTCGCCGCCGGTGACGTGGTCGACAAGCGATACCGGCAGGCCGTGACCGCTGCTGGAATGGGGTGCCAAGCGGCCATGGATGCCGAGAAATGGCTGGAAAACCAGCATTAGGAGGGCTCGGGTTGGAGCCAGAGGGCCTGAATGACGCGCAGAGGGAACGCTACGCTCGACATCTAGTCCTACCTGACGTCGGCGAGAAGGGGCAGGTACGTCTTCTAGGGGCTTCCGTGCTCGTTGTCGGTGCAGGAGGCCTTGGCTCTCCGGCATTACTGTACCTCTCCGCTGCTGGAGTCGGCAAGATAGGCATCATGGATCATGATATGGTCAACATGTCGAATTTACAGAGGCAGATCATCCACAACACTTCAGCGATAGGTAACTCCAAGGCGTCTTCCGCTGCAACGAGGATTTCAGAGCTCAACCCAGAGATTCAAGTGGAGGCTATCGAACAGAAACTGACCCATGATAACGCCCTCAGCGTAATCGAGGGCTACGACGTGGTGCTGGACGGGACCGACAACTTCGATTCACGCTATTTGATTGGAGACGCCTGCGAGGTACTGGGCAAACCATGGGTGTTTGGTAGCATCCACAGGTTCGATGGTCAGGTATCGACGTTCAATCTCAACGGCGGCCCTAACTACCGTGATCTCTTTCCGAAACCCCCGCCACCCGAATTTGCCCCGAACTGCGCTGAGGCAGGAGTACTCGGGGTGCTTCCCGGGCTCGTTGGTACCATACAAGCCGCAGAGGCGATCAAGGCGATTCTTGGGATTGGCGTACCGCTCAGTGGCGAACTCCTCATCATCGATGCGTTGACGATGGAGATGCGCACACTTTCTTTCTCTGCCGACCCAAATAGGGCTCGAGTCGCCTCAATCGAGGCACCGAAATCGGGTCTCTTCATGGAAATAAGCCCCACAGACTACATCCATCGTCTTGAGGGGAATTGGCGGCCCTTTCTCCTAGATGTCCGAAGGGCAGAGGAGGAAGAGATTGTCTCGATAGGAAGTACAGACCTGCGAATCCAACACCTCCAGGTTCCCGGGAGGATCGAGGAGATTCCAAGTGACATGGATATAGTAATCTACTGTAGAACTGGTGGCAGATCTGCTGCAGTCGCTCGATTCCTCTCCGAGTCAGGATGGGCAGGAAGCCAGATCTACAACCTCAGTGGCGGCATCCACGAGTGGTCAGATACCGTTGATTCCAGCTTTCCCAAATACTAATTGTGGTAATATTTCTAAAGATACAATGTTTATTTGTGGTAATATTGTGAATATTGCATTGATTTCACCCAATATTTGGTCACTGATTTGAAATATTCTTTGTTAAATGTGGTTAAATAGGACTTAAACTATCGATTAATTGTTGTACTATTGCTACCTCGTAGTACCATGCCAACTGTACGCCAAGGCATCTGGAGGTGCCCCGTCTGCTCGAAGCATCAGGTATGGAAGACGAGGGGCTTGGAGGTGAATCGCCTCGACAGAAGGTGCGGACGCTGTGGCAACAGAGTCAGAGTAACGCTCGATCGTTCGAGTTCGGGGCAAGGGCGCTTGCGGACCGTAGAGATATGGGAGAGGGGGTTGTCAACTGGCATCGATGAGCTGCAAGAGGAAGTAGTGCGTAGGGACAGAGGTGAGGATGGTCGAGCAGAGCGCTTCGATGTGGACGCAAGCAAACAGTCCGCGGAGACAACGCAAGCAGACTTGCCTGTCATCTGGGGTGCTGGATGGCAGCCAGAGGTCCCTCTGTCTTTTACACGATCGCTGGATCACAGAATGGTTCGGGAGCAGTTACTGACCTTCGTCGCCGAGCGTCATGACGGTCACCTGGACGTTGTCGCGGCCTGCTGGGACGCGGCAGGCGCACCGACAACCTTCGACGGAGTGGAGTTCCACAAGTTCTCGAGCAACCTGTTGGAAGGAATCAGAGGACGTCTGGCAGAGCGCCTGCTGGAGCCGCAACTGGCGGCGCTCGAGGATACTGAGATCATCCCGATGAGATCAGGGGGGCTGTATCTGGGTCGGCGTGCTGTGCGGTTCCTAGTGGATGTAGCCTTGTGCTTGAGGAGGATTGGGCACTATGCCTCGATCACGCTCGAGCAACGAATGGAATGGCAGCGATGGATGACGCGGACAAGGCTGGTCGACGAGCATCTGAAGGACCTATTCGGAAACGGCTTGCCAACACCGGATGGGGGTAGTTTTGGTGGGAAGGGTTTCCGTTCCACGTGGCAGGAGGGCATAGTCGCGTGCGCCTCGTCGATGAGGAGGGCCGTTGATCTGTCTGCAGAAGAACGTCACAGGGCCGATATCGTGGCACCAATGATCCGCGATGTCGGGCTTGCACTAGCAATGGGTCAGACCCCAACCGAGATACTCGCCTCTCAGGTGGGGAAATCCGCTTCCTACATGGACGGCGGTCACCCGGGAGGTGGTGGCAGGGATCTTCACATTGGCAACTGGGAGAAGGGGATCCTGCCGCCCACTGCACCCCTACCCATAGCTAGCGCCACATCCACGGGCGTGGCTCTGGCTGCCAAGCGTCTGGGGATAGACAGGTTTCACCTCGCTCCGGTGGGCGAGGGGTGCAGTAGCAGCGGGGAGTTCTGGGAGGCGATGAACTTCGCTGGAGCCCGCGGCCTTCCCATCTGCTACATGATACAGAACAACCAGATCGCACTGGATACCTACGTCTCGGGCCAATCAGGAGCGGAGACCTTCGGCGACAAGGGGCATGCAATGGGCATCCCCTCATGGACAATCGACGGCTCGGATCCGGCCAAGTTCTACTCCTCGACGGCCGTGGCTCGTGAATTCTCCACGACCGGTGGTGGGGCCACCCTAATTCACGTCGAGACCATGCGGGGCTGTGGTCACGCACATCACCACGATGACCTCTATCTTGGAGCAGTAAGTGGCAATCCACCTGGTTACGTTGACCGTAAACTGCTCTCCTACTGGGCGGACAAGGACCCCATTCCCAATCACAGGGAGCTCCTAATTCACTTGGGTGCGAACGAGAGCTCCCTCATAGAAATGGCATCTGAGGAGGAGGCGCTGGTAGAGGCTGCAAGGGCCGAGCTTGAGAAAATGGCTTGGCCCGTGGGACTCTCAGTGACCAAGGGCGTCACCTCGCTGCAAGATGCGCCTAGCCATGCTCAGCAGTTAGAGAGGATGCAAGATGAGGGGGAGCTCAGTGAGGCACTGCTAGCCCCAGGCGAGCTCGCTCTAGAGTTCTCGGAGGCCTCAGGCTCTTGGACCTATAGCCGTGCAATCCAGAATGGAATGGTAGCAGTGGCCGAAAAGTACCCCGAACAGGTCATCTTCATGGGAGAGGACATGGAAGTCGCTGGAGCCTTTGGTATGAACATCCCTCTCAGGGGGAAGGGGCATCAGGACAAACTTCTGGACATGCCCCTGTCCGAGGCCATCATCGTCCATTCCGCTACCGGAGCCGCACTTGGAGGCATGCGCCCAATGGCCGAGATTCAATTCGGTGGCTTCGCGGCTCTGGCGATGAACCCCCTGATCAACAACGCCGCGCAACTTCGGTGGAGATGGGGCGCGGAGGTGCCCATGACCGTGAGAATCCCGCTGGGGGGCAAGACTCGCAGTGGCCCCTTCCATGCCAACATGATAGAATCATGGTTCATCAACGACCCCGGGCTAGTCATCGTGTCTCCCAGCACCCCTCAAGACGCGTATGACCTGCTGATCGAGTCACACGCCTTGCCAGATCCGGTCGTCTACCTAGAGCACATTGGTCTGTACGGTCTGAGGGGCGGAAAGACGGGATGGGGCAAGTCGATCAACCAACTTGTAGACACGGAATCCGTACACGGGAGGCTCGCTGCAGGCCAGACCTCTATCGGCGAAGCTAAAATCGTGCGTGGTGGCAGGGATTTGACCATCGTAACTTGGGGAGCTATGGTCCACGTTGCCTTGGAGGCTTCCTCCGAGGCCAACAAAAGAGGTGTTGAGGTCGAAGTAATCGATCTCAGGACCCTCGTCCCACTAGACGCGCAGACTTGTGTCGAGTCGGTTCGCCGCACGGGAAAACTGCTGGTTCTACAAGAATCACAGTGGACCGGTGGGTTGGGACATACAGTTAGCAGCAGAATATTGGAGGAGGCGTTCTGGAGTTTGGAATGCCCTCCTGTAGTCATAGGTGCTCTCGACACTCCAGTACCCTTCTCCCCCACTTTGGAGGATTACACGATTCCCACGGCTGAACTGGTGTCACGTCATATTGGGAGAGCCTGCGCTTGACGGATTCGTCAATCCCACCTAGCAAAGAGTCATGTGTGTCACTACACCGGAATGCGGAATGTGGATGTCGCTTACGTCCTGA
>JAYZLU010000122.1:0-2627 GCA_036153975.1 Thermoplasmatota archaeon
TGCGAATCGCCCCCGTTGACCCGCGGTGCGACCTTGGTCATGAATGCCGTCATGTTCCTCTTGACGCGTTCGCTGTCGTGGTTGAAGAAGTCGAACCAGCACATCAGGCGGTCGTCGGGGTGGAATCGCTCGATGATCTGCTCGCTGACCCGATTGACGTTTCCAACCACCGCATTGTCCGTCGCCCGCTCGACCTTGGACGGATCAATCGTACCCTCCAATGCGTTCCAATAGGTCGAAAGCGCGGCTTTCGCCTCCTCCATCGCTGCAGCGCTCTGCTCGTCGGGCGTCAGTCCCTCTTCGTCGTTGACGAAGACCATGATAGTACGCGGCATCATGCTGCGTTCCCATGGGCCACCGTCAGGGTGGTAGTGCTCTGTGAACCGGGCATGGGTCTCTTCGATGACGTGGGGCGGCGTGATACTGAGGTTGAACACTTGGACTGGCCTCAGCTTGTTCACCTCGGCCTGCAGCTTCGGGTCGTGGCTGCCCAGAACCAGGTTCAGCAACTCTCGTCGCCACTCCTGGGGGATAGTCTTGATCTCCTCAAACGAATACCTCCGCTCTATTGGCACTTCGTCCGGCACCCCCTCGAGGCCTCGGCATTCGACGGCGGCCTGCTGCACCTTCCCCCAATCCTCGTCCGAGCGGAAGTTGGACCGGGTCAGGACCGTGGGCCGTATCATGTCCGACGAGACGGCCTCGCCGTTCAGAAGCCTGAGGAAAATCTCGCTGGCCTCGGCGAAGACCTGACCTCGCAGGGCGGGCCATGCCGCCTCCTCGACCGCGTCCCTCGGGACTACCCCGTAGGGGCTCGCCATGAATTCAAAACGGCCGGCTGAGAACCCGACGTGCAGACGGCGGGACTCATCCGAATCGAGACCGTGCAAGGCGAGGAACGCCCCAACGCGCTCGGCTTGGGCGATTGGCCCACCGGAGCCTAGGATGGACATCACTGCGCTGCCGACCTCCATCCTCTCGGTGCGCGCGAACATCTTCTGCGCAATCTGGAAGAAATCGGTGCACAGCCCGACCTCACCCGGGAAGTGGGGGACTACTGGCTTGCTGTTGCGCTTCTGAATCTCAGTGGAGAGGTGCGCCTGCGCGACCCAGCCGACACCGAACCCCAGTTCGTCGGCAATCTCTACTTGATCGAAGAAGCTGGCTAGCATTTCTCTCTCAGAAGGGGTGTAGCCGGAGGTGTCCGGTGTCTGGGTAATCGAGAAGAAGACGTCAAACCGCATAGCGGGCCCCCATTCAGATTGAACGCATTCTCCCGCCATCGACTGCTAGACTGACGCCTCGAACAGCACCACTGCTCGGCAGACAGAGCCAGGTGACCGCAGCAGCGGTCTCCAGTGGATCGATGAGCCTCTGGATGGGCACCCCGCTCATCCAATCGTCACGAACGTCATTGACGGGTTTGCCTGTGCGTTCCGAGATTGATGCGGCCAGCGAGCCGAGCCGGTCAGTGTCGGTGAACCCGGGCATGATGTTGTTGATGGTCACGCAGGGGGGTAGTTCGCGCGACAGCGACTTGGCCCACGAGGCCATCGCTCCACGCAGCGTGTTCGAGAGCCCGATGTTGTCGATTGGTTCGCGCACTGAGGTCGAGATGATGTTCACGATTCGACCGCTCCCGGCCGCTTCCATCCCTGGTACCAGAGCCTGCGTGATGGTGTGCGCGGCGTGCAGGTGGCGGCGGAACGGACCCTCGAACTCGTCCAGTGTGTTCTCCAGCAGCGGCCCACCAGGCGGCCCGCCCGAGTTGTTCACCAGTATGTGGATAGTGCCCAGCTCCGAGACGACCTCTCGCACTGCATCCAAGTCCTCGAGATCGAGGGCGATGGACTCGTGCCCATCACCATGCATCTGGGCAACCAGCGAGTCCAGCGCATCCGCGGACCGGGCGCAGACTACCACCCGTGCGCCGGCGCGTGCGAGCATCAGCGCACAGGCGCGCCCGATACCCTTAGAGGCACCACATACGAATGCAGTCTGCCCATCGAGGACACCATCGGCGAAGGGGAATTCGTCGTTGAGCAGTTCTTCGGCCATCTTCTCACCTAATCCACGTAATGGGCGTAAGTCTGGTCGCGCAGTTTCTGGTAGACCGCCTCAAGCACCTCGTCCGGTGCATTGCGGAAGGTCGGGTGCTCGCTTTCACCTTGTGGCCGGCGCATCTCGTCCCATCGGCCGGCCTCCCAAGCCATCAGTGCTTCCTTCGTCAGCACCCCAGCTAGAACCAGGGTTTCGTAGCATAGGTCCTCGTAGGTCATGCCGCGCTTCACTGACAGTTCGCGCCGTAATAGCAACTCCCCAGTGTCTACGCCGTTGTCGCAGAAGTGGGTCGACGAGCCTATCGGGATGTCGTAGTAGACTGACCATGCGGGGGAAGCCGAGCCCCTGCACTCGGGCAGGAGTCCTGGGTGCGAGTTGATTACCCCGTCCTTGGGGTGGTCGAGGATCTCCCCGCGGATGATGCGGGTGCCCCCGAAGACGATGAGGTCGAGCTCCATGCCCTCGAGGTGGGGCATCACCTCAGGCGACTTGTGGATGGGGACGGTGACTAGGGGGATGCCGTTATCAGCGGCCTGTTCGGCTATCGAGGGGGCAATCGGGTTGCC
>JAYZLU010000123.1:0-2651 GCA_036153975.1 Thermoplasmatota archaeon
GGTTCTTCCACTTGTTGAATGCGCTCTTGACGTTTCCGTCCTCCAGGGACGCGGCTGCGAGATTGAGTGAGGCTGCAGCTCCCAACATATTGACGAGGTCGGTGAATGCCCTGTTTATTCGAGAGGCGCCTTCTTCGATGTTGCTGCGTTGGAGCCTGTCGGCATCGTCGGAGTCCACCCAAATCCTCTCGATGTGAGTCCCTGAGTCGTAGAGGACGAGTTGGGAGGTATCAATCTTGATGCCTTTACGCAGACTGAAGAGGAACAGGAGGTACAGGATAGTCAGCTCAGCGTAGTCCTGTGGCGCCCATTCCTGTAGCTCGAAGCCAGGAGGAAAGCCATCTACAATGACTAACCTCCCCTCTCTGTTGCCACCGATGACGTTATTCACCAACGCTGAGATTCTGCCAGTCTTGTTAGCAGTGGAGAGCAGCCCGATGAGCAGCGAGATTATGCCACCCCTCAGCCACCTCCCGGACTTAACGGAGATTAGTCGCTTCCTCTTCTTCTTTGGCTTGTACTCTCCCTGCTCCCTAGGCCTGTGCACCCGTAGGGCGATCAATGTGTAAATCAGAAAACCCACGATGACGTAGTCCCTCCAGTCGAGTTCCAGAACGCCCCAGAACTCCATAGAGAAGCCGGCGGGAATGAGCAGGAACTTCTCGTGGGGGCCGTTCGAGGCCTCCAACAGCTGGAGTTGGAACGCAATGTCATCGATCATCCCGAAGCTGTTGAGAAACTGGAAAACTGCTAGCACTGTGGCGAACAGCAACCATAGCCTAGTAGGCTCCATGAAGGTGTCCTTCAATCCGACACAATCGCCTCCGCTGCCACCTAGTCCGCCTCAGCCTATCAAAACACCGAAAATTAGAGCATCATCAAAGCGTTGCCTTCACAGACGCCCGCACGCGTGCGCACTGCACCGAATATGTCTAAGAACGTCGAGAGAAAGAATACAGCGATGGCGGACTATCTCGACAGGATCGGGGCGGGCAAGGTCCTGCTGACCAAGGGGCCGTTATCCTACGACTGGACGCCGCCAGAGCTTATCGGCAGAGACGCTCAACTCGGTGAGCTGGCGTCTATGTTCATGGGCATCGAGAGCCACAACGTCAGCTGCAGAGCGGTGGTCACTGGCAATGTCGGCTCGGGCAAGACTGTCCTTACGCACAGGTTCGGACTCGACCTGAGTAGCAAGCTCGAGGGGCGTAGGAAAATCGTACTCGCCCATGTCAACTGCAGAAACCACCCCTCCACCTCTCAGGTCCTGCAGCAGATCGCCCTGTCACTCGACTCGGGGCACCCGGAACGTGGGTTTAGCTCTGGGGAAATCATCCAGACCATTCGCAGGAATCTAAAGACACATGACAATCACTTGCTTCTGGTCCTCGATGAGGTGGACATTCTGGTTCGCAGGGACAGCTCCGACCTAATCTACAAGCTGCTCAGGATCGACGAGGGGCAGGACGAGTGGGGGTCGGTGTCGCTGATCCTGGTGAGTCAGGACCCCTCGCTCTTCAACCTCTTCGAGCAAGCTATCAAGTCTCGGCTCGGTGGGAGCACCATACTGGTAATGCCGCCATACGATGCGGGTGAGTTGATCGGCATCGCTAGGCAGCGCTACGAGGCCTCCTGCAGGCCGGGATCCGTGAGCGACGAGACACTGGCGAAGATTGGGAGGTTTGCCGCAGAGGCAGGCGGCGATGCCCGTCTGGCCATCGAACTGCTCGAAGCGGCGGTTCGTCGAGCCGAGAAGGCTGGACGCGGCGACGTGCTAACCGAGGACGTGAGGCCCAGCACCCGTAGGGCGGCGACTATCGAGCCGAGTCAGGTCCATGAGTTGAGCAAGCACCAGAAACTGGTACTCCTAGGAATATGCAGGAGACTCAAGAAGGCCGAAGAGATAACCAGCGGAGACGCTCGAAAGCTGTACGAGCTGGTATGCGAGGAGCACAACTCCAAGCCTCGCGGCTACACGACCTTCTGGAAACACATGAAGCACCTCGAGGCCGAGGGGCTGATAGAGAGCAGGACCGATAGCTCGACACAAGGAAGGGGCAGGACTCAGTTCATCACCATGAGCAACACCGCACCGGCTGCTTTGGAGAGCAGGATCGAGCGAGATTTGTTGCATGCCTGAGTGAGTGGCTGCGAGGACTCCGAACCGCTCTTATAGGGGCCGTATGTCGGGATGCCGTCCGAGGTGAATAGATGGCAGGCGAGCAGTCCTTCAAGGCCGTTGTCAATGACACAGCCCCGGCCTCGGAGGGGAGATCCTTCGCCATCGACATCACCGGAGCGAACTACAACCATTTCCTAGGCAAGAGGATTGGCGACACGGTAGACGGAATGTTCGTGGGCGATGGTGACAAGGCGCTGTCGGGATACAAGTTGAAGATTACCGGCGGCGCAGACACCACAGGAAGGCCGATGAGACCGGACCTAGACGGAGGAGGAGTCAAGTCGATCCTGATTACTGCTGGTGTGGGTTACAAGGGCAAGAAGTACGTGAAGAAGAATAGCAAGGTATACCGCTACAAGTACGATGGGCTCCGTAAGCGCCGGAACCTCCGTGGCAATGTAATCAGCCATGACACCCGCCAAATCAATCTGAAGGTCGTCGAGTTCGGCAAGCGCTCGCTCGCTGGGAT
>JAYZLU010000124.1:0-3404 GCA_036153975.1 Thermoplasmatota archaeon
TTCTCTGGGCGATTGGTTACCCGCTGTTGTTCCTCTGGAGTGCCCTGTTCAGTGAAAAGAACCTGGACAAGAGGATAGTGAAACTGAAGCAGAGGGAGGCCGCGACCCTATCCGAGTTCGGGAGGGACCCGCTGTCGACCCTCCGCGGGGAGTATCGGGCCGAAGCCGCGGAATCGGGGCTAGTTTACGCCGGCGTCGTCTTCGGGCCCAGCCACTGGCACCTGTTGATAGGATGGCTGGGCAACCTGGTGGGAGGCCGGATCGACATCCTCCACAAGGTCGTGGCAACCGCTAGGGCGGAGGCTCAGCAGAGGCTCAGGGAGCAAGCCCTCGCAGACGGCTGGGAAGAGGTCCTCAACGTCAGGCTGGACACCGCCGAGATGACCCCGGCAAGCAGGAAGAAGGGGATCAAGGCCGTCGAGGTCTTCGCATACGGCACCGGCGTCAGGTACGGCTAGGACTCGTCGTAGATCGGCGTCTCGTCCAAGTGCATCGCTGCAGTGAACATCCACCACGAGATCAGGTCGAACGACTCGACCAGGCTCTGCTGGCCCGTCGCGTTGTCGGTCACCATCATGTCGAGCATCGTGTCCAGGGTGTCGCAGGGTCCGTGGTAGCAGTCAGAGCCGCCCGTCAGGCTGCCCCAGTCCACGCTGACCACCCCGAGCTGGTCGGCGAAGCGCTCGTAGTCCGAGCGCCCGCGGTCGCTGTCGTGCACCGATATCGACTGCCTCTTCTGGTCCGACGAGTCGACGTCCTTCATCGAGGCGTAACCCTCTGAGTGGAATAGCTCCCTGCCCAGCTGCAGGGCGTCCGAGATGTTGTTGTTGTTGGAGCCCGCCCACTCCAGCATGCGGATCATCTCCCACTGGTCCCCCAGCGTCTCGTCGTCGTAGTTCGGGATGCAGTCAACGACCAGGGTGTAGTAGCCGGGCCAGTTCGTGCCAACGGCGTCCGCGTTGAGGTAGTTCGTCACCGTGACGCCGTCGGGGATGTTGTCTATCCAGCTGTCACTTCCGTCGTACCCGTTCTCCTCGTTGCTCCAGAAGCACACCGCAATCGTGCGTCGATGGTCGAACTGGGCGAGGCCACGCGCGGCCTCGAGGACAACTGCGACCCCAGCCTTGTTGTCATGGGCCCCGACACGGGTACCTCCCCCGGGGCCGGACCCGGGCTCCGCGACGTCTAGGTGCGCACCCAGCACGAGCCATTCGTCGGGGTGGACCGTGCCTTCCTTGTATCCGCAGACGTTTACCGCGTAGGGGCTGCTGGAGATCAGGTAGCGGTGTATCTGGGCATCGTAGCCGTACGAGGACAGCTCGCCCTGGATGAAGTCGAGGGCCCTGTCGTAGTTCGGGTCGAAGGGGATGAAGGGGCCCCAGAGGTCGTTGTAGCCGGAGTCCGGGTCAGCGAAGACCTCCATGAACTCGTAGACGGTCAGTCCGTCGATTATCCCGGTGCTGTGCAAGGACCCCTCCTCTGGCGAGAAGCCGGACCTGTTCTCCCGGAAGACCGCATGCTCGAACCAGGAATAGGGATTGAGGTCGAACACATCGGACGCGAACCAGGCTTGCCATGACTCGTTGGACGCGCGCATCGGCCAGTCCTCCCGGCCGGCCTCGCCGAGCAGGAAGTAGGAATGCTCGGTGTTGGGGGGCGCGATCATCCCCACCTCCTGCGTTCCGGGGCTGGTGAACTGCAAGGTGGTCCCGTTGGTGACGAGCCCCGAGGTCCCGTCAAGCACTAGGTACGGTATGTGGACGCTCATCGGGCTTGATGCCGTGAACTCCACCGTCTGCAGCTGGGCGCCCGCCAGCGGGGTGGGGGAGACGCCGAGGTCCCCCACTGGGATTAGCCCTGTCTGCCCGGAATCGGAGAAGCATCCTGCTAGGGGAGCGGAAAGAACGAGCAGGGAGACGCATATCGATACTATGCGGGGCATCGACGCGGGATGGCGCTCGCTGTTTAAGGAATCATTCAAGGTGGCGCGTCCTCCCACGGCCATCGGGGATAGTTGTGCAGAGCCCGATTACGCGCATTGAGCCCAAGTTGGCCTCGCGGCTGGCCAAGCAGAGGTACCACCTAGTCGGCGAGCATGGCGGCGTCAAGGTCTGCCACTGGACCAAGCAGAGCCTGATTGCCGACCGCTCGTGCTACAAGGGCACGTTCTACGGCATCGAGAGCCACGCCTGCATGCAGATGGCGCCCAACGTGGACACCTGCAACCTCGCCTGCACCTACTGCTGGAGGGAGCCCCACTCCGAGACCCTGCACAAGATAGACGACGACCCGTACGAGCTCTACCTCGAGTCGGTCAGGGCTCACAGGCGCCTGCTGACCGGCTACGGTGGCAACCCCAAGGCCGACCGTGAGAAGTGGCTGGAGGCCCAGAACCCCAAGCACGTCGCCATCTCCCTGAACGGCGAGCCGACGCTGTACTCGCGACTGGGCGAGTTCCTCGAAGTCTGCCACCAGCACGGCACCTCCACCTTCCTCGTCACCAACGGCAGCCTGCCCAAGGTGATTGAGAACCTCGACCCGCTGCCCACGCAGCTGTACGTGAGCGTGGACGCGCCGAACAAGGAGATCTTCGACAGGATCTGCAAGCCAAAGTTCGACCAGGGCGCCTTCCACAAGCTCGAAAGGACCCTCGAGCTGCTGCCCAGCCTCGACACCCGCACCGTGTGCCGCCACACGCTGATCAAGCACGAGTCGTTGGGCCATCACGAGGACTACGCCCGCCTCGACAACATCGCCGACCCCGACTTCATCGAGGCCAAGGGCTACGTGTACGTGGGCAAGAGTCGCAACAACCTCTCCATCGAGAACATGCCCAGCCACCAGGACGTGCTCGACTTCTCCCATCGCCTCGCGCCTCTGGTCGGCCGCGATGTTCTCTCGGACCGCTCGGAAAGCAGAGTTGCCCTGATTGGGAGGGAGATGGTCCCAATCACGCTGCCCGAGAGGGTGCGCAAGCTGCCTAGGGACCTCGGCATCGCCAAGCCGCAGCAGATTGCGCTGCCTCAGGCCTGAACCATCGGCCTGCTCGAGCCGCACTCCGGGCACTGCTGCTCGTCGCTGTCGCCGTATTGGTGGAAGCAGGCCGGGCAGATGGCGGCCAGCGCGAGGTCACCGACAGCATCGAGTTCGATCCTCTCCTCGGACACCCTCTCGAGGTTCAGCGAGTCCCTCGTGACTTCAGGCAGCTCGAACCGCCCCGGGCCACCGATCCGAGCGAGCACGTCTGGGGGCAGGCTCAGGGTGCCCGTGTCGTCGATCAGCAGCTCCCTGCTTCCCGACAGGTCGCCGATGTCGACGCCAATCCCGTGCTGTGCGATGAACCTGCCCTCGCGCAGCTCGAGCGAGCGCTCGCAGAAGGCGGCGACGTCGCGGCTGTGCGTTAC
>JAYZLU010000125.1:0-3486 GCA_036153975.1 Thermoplasmatota archaeon
AAGAAGGTGAGAAGACGAAGACGAAAGTACGCTCCGCTCGCATACTCAGGACTACTAGAGAAAGTCTCGAGAAGAAGTACGAAAAAGGCGGGTTTCCAGGAAACAAAGAGAAGGATTATCACAAGAAGATGAAGAGTTTGCAGAAGGAGCTCAAGGAGGCCACAGATAGGGAGGAAGCGAGCAATTCCAATGCTTTGAATAAAGTGCGGTCAGCAGAACTCCTTCAGACTGAAGCCCACAAATCTGTAGAGAAGGCAGTCATTTATGCTCAAGATGCACACGATTTGATGATAGAGCTCTCAGAAGAGGTAGACAGGTTAAGAGAGATTGCTAACAGTGAGCATGGTAGCCTCATTTCCTCTAAGCGTGAGGCTGATTATCTCCATAACCAATACATAGTCTCACTTCGTTGCATTCACTCAATGCAGGACATTATGAAATTATCAAAATCCAGACAGAAGCTGCACGATGAAGACGGCAGGGTCGAGATATCCGACTTGATGACCCGCCTGATGTCTGGTGCCACCCTGTCTACCGAAGAGCTCATGTTGTTGCAGAGGAACTAGCCGCCAAATCATAGGTTCGACCGTTCCTGCCATGCAATATCTTCTCCTCGGTAGCATGAATAATCCAGCCTGGGATTAGTAGTGCGGACTCCTGGTAATTAGCCGACTCGTGGCTGAACGACCAGGTCTCCAGAAGCATGCTTCTGACAGGTCCGGATAAATTGGTGTTCTCCACACTGCCCTTTTTCCTCACTTCGAGCAAATTTTGAATCTCCGTGGAGAGCCTAGTCTCACTCAGCCAAGACCCCTCAATGGGAAAGATGACTCTGAGGTTGGGGGTGTGGTCGATCCTGTCGAGGGGGTCTAGAAGATTCAGGCTAGCCGACCATGGATCCTCGATGACGAACCAACGGCCCCGTTCTAACTCCATGGAGGGTCCCACTAGCTCGCCGCTCACGGTCCACATCCTCGCCTTGAGGAGGACTGGGGTGGCAACGGCCCCCTCCATACCCCTCTGTGCAAGCCAGCTGGCAGGATCGACCAACGGCCTCAAAGAAGTGGCATCGTCCTTACTCAATTCCTCCAGCTCAGTACCGAGAAAATCCATTCTTGGAACAACATCGGGAGTTCGAGCGACAAGATCGCCGGAAAGCACCGCCCCACCGATCCATGTTGAAATGGTATCTGGGCCCCACAATACGACATCGGGCATGTCGATTAGGCTTGCATCCGATGGTAACGATCTCTCGCTCAGTATCCAATGCCTCCCCACAGGAGCATCCACCCCCCAACGCTCCAAGTCCTGTTCCGTGAGCGGAAGCAAGCCCGAAGGAACATGCCAGACGAAGACCTCACGGTCGTCTGAGGAGTCCAAGTCCGGTATTCTCTCCGCAATGCCGATGCACACGAAACCATGTGAGGAATAGACCTCTAGGGAGGGTCGAAGCCTGACGGCTCGGTTCTCAAGCAAATCTCTCACTGCAGCCTCCATGTTGCCACGGAGGAAGAGGTGATTTTGAAACGAACCCTAGATGGAGGTGGCTCGATGCCGATTTCAAGCATCAGATATTGGGGGCGAAGTGAAGGAGTTCGCTCTGGCCTGCATCCAATATGCAAAGAGCGCTGACAGGGAAGGGCTTTCCGCAAGCAGCACCTAGTTGACGATTGACCAGGATAACCTGATGAATCGGAACGTCGGGATGAGAAATCCGTAATTCGTCGATGAAAGACTCAGGGCAGTTTGCCGCTACGAGTACGAGTTGGGCTTCACCATTGTCGCAAGCAGAGGATGTCTGACGTTGTCCGAATACGAGGCTCCCTGTGTTGATGCCTTGCTTCAACTGCCTTGCCATATCCATTCGCTCACCTCAGGGGTGTTCCTCTGGGATGTAGAACAGCTCAACGCTGCCCGTTCCTAGTGCCACTGGCTGGCCGACGATGATGTTCTCCGTAACCCCGGACAGGCCGTCCCTCTCCCCGATGATGCCCGCCCTTAGGAGATGAGTCACGGTGACCTCGAAAGCCGAACGAGCAAGGATAGAGTGCTTGGTACCGCTGACACCGTGCCTTCCTATGGCCCTCACCTCGCCCCCCGCGGTCATGACATCAGACACCATAAGCAAGTGTCGGACATCAACATCGAGGCCTGCTCCCTCCAACGTATCCCACATCTCGTTGATAATGGCTTGACGGGCGGCTTCGATGCCTAGGAAGGCGTTGATCTCGGTGATGTTGTTGGTGTAGGTACGAGACGTGTCTATTCCCGCGAACTCGCTCACTTTTGCCAGATTGGAGCCGATGGTGGAGATGTAATACTCCCCGGTTTCTGCGACGGGTCCCTGAACGTTCGCCCTCGAAATTCCAGGAAGTCCTTTCAGTCTCAGCTTCTTGATCTTGTCCTCGAGCTGTAGTAAAGCGGTGTAAGTAGGCGGGTCGGTGGAAATATTTGCAAGATCCTGCTCCTTTACGATTCCAGGTATGATCCGCAGGGATTTGGGCCTGTCTTCGTTGTCGGCTTGGACATAGAGTCGGAGGGCCCTCGATAGCTTGTCCCGAATCTCTGCACCGGTCATCTTCTTTAGCCTCATGTTGCCAAGATGCAACTGGAGGCTAATGTTCCTCTGTGCCACGTCCACATCGATGGCTGCGATGTCTGTGGCGGTGGTCGTCTCGATTCCGGCAGCGATGTCTCGAACTAACTTCTCGTTGGTTCTCAAGGGCTTGCCCTTGGCATTGAGTTCATCCAGATAGATGATCATAGTGGGGGTCTTGGGAACCTTGCGAGCATCGACAATCTCTATGATTCGAGGCAGTCCCTGGGTGACGTTTACGGTAGCGACTCCAGCATAGTGGAAGGTCCGCATAGTCATCTGGGTGCCCGGTTCTCCAATCGACTGGGCTGTGGTAATCCCGACGGCTTCGTATGGAATCGCCTTGGCCTCACTGGCGAAGCTCTTCGCTGATTTGACTACCTTCTTGGCTTTGGCGGCAGTCAACTTCTTCTCGCCTCGCTTCTGTAGCCCCTTGACTAGGTCATCTATCATCCTCGGTGTCAGTATGGTGCCACTGCCTTGTGAGGCCTCGAAAAGTTGGATGTACATCTCGTCGTCCGAATCGACGTCACGGATGAGTTGCTTCTTCTTGGCATCTTCATCGTAGAGATCGAGGGGAAGGGAACGCTTCATTCGCCTGGTTCTCGACGCAGTTCTCCTGCGAACTATGGTCTTCTGCGAGGAAGTGGAAGCCGCCCTAGTGGACTTCGTGGAACTGGACATGATTTCGTGAATCCTCTGGGAGGTGCCAGAGTCAATGCCGCAGATCTGAGCTATCTGGCCCGGAGAGAGGCCCTTGACATCGTCCCACTTTCGGTCGTCTGCTAGCTTGTGAGCATACTCTTCCTCGATTCCGAGGTCCATCAGCTTCTTCTTTGTCGCGCTCTTGACGACCATCAGTTAGCACCCCCCAATGCGTCATCTAGTAC
>JAYZLU010000126.1:0-2513 GCA_036153975.1 Thermoplasmatota archaeon
AGATAACTTCCACGGATCCGATCTTCATGGCGATGAAGGACACCGTAGAGACCTTTGGAATCCCACGGCAGTTGCTGGACGACATGGTCAGCGGGATGGAGGACGACTTCCACCGCAACCGCTACCAAACCTTCGAGGACCTCTACTCGTACTGTTACCGGGTTGCCTCGACTGTCGGTCTCGTGTGTATCGAGATCTACGGCTATGACGATCCCCGGGCTCGCGAGTACGCCGAGTCCTGGGGGGTCTTCATGCAACTTACCAACATCCTGCGTGACGTCGCCGAGGACGCTGAGAGAGACAGGATTTACCTGCCTCTCGACGACCTCGCTCGCTACGGCATCACCGAGGATGATGTCAAGAGCGGCAAGGAACTGCTCAAGCACCCCGGATGGAAGCCCTTCGTCGAGGAATACATCGAGAGGTGCGACAGGTACCGCGAGAAGGCGTTCAAGCTGTTCGGGCTGCTGGACAGGTCATCCCGATATTCGCCGGCGGCCATGGCGACCTTCTACCAGTCCATCCTCAAGAAGATCCAGAGGAGGGGTGGTGACGTCTTCACCGAGAGAGTCCAACTCAGCAAGGCCGAGAAGATGGTCTTCGCCGCGTACGTGTATGTGCGCTACCGCTTCCTCGCACTCTGAGCAGAAGCGGCTGCCCCGGGCAAGCCACACAGAAGAAGTATTGAGCGATTCGCAACGGGGGAAGCAGCATGAGGGTAGCGGTTCTTCTGGAAGATCGTTGCCAACCCAAGAAGTGCAACGCTGAGTGCTGGGCCTTCTGCCCGCCGGTGCGCAACGGCATCGAATGCATAGTCCTCGACGACTCCAGCGGCAAGCCGCTGGTCTCGGAACCGCTGTGCATAGGCTGCGGCATCTGCGTGGTCAAGTGCCCGTTCGACGCCCTCATCATCACTAATCTGCCCGAGGAGCTCGAAGGCGAGATGACGCATCGCTACGGCGAGAACGGCTTCCGTCTGTTCAGGCTGCCCGCCCCCCGCGAGGAGCAAGTGGTGGGCATACTGGGCCCAAACGGGATGGGCAAGTCGACCGCAGTCAACCTGCTAGCAGGCACCATCCAGCCCAATCTAGGGGATTGGACTGTGAACTCCCGAGACTGGTCCGAGGTCCTCGAGTCGTTCCCGCGTGGCGAATTGCGAGACTACCTCGGCATGGTCGCCGAAGAGGGTGTGACGGTCGCTGTCAAGCCACAGTACATCGACAAGCTGCCGAAAATCTTCGATGGAGACGTGCGCGAGTTGCTCGAGAGGGTGGACGACCGAGGTGAGTTGGCCGATTACGCCTCGTTACTGGCGATTGAACACGTGCTCGATCGCGGGCTCGGAGTACTGTCGGGTGGGGAGTTGCAACGTGTGGCGCTATGCGCCACTCTACTGAAGGAGGCCGACGTCTACTTCTTCGACGAGCCGTCCTCGTACCTCGACATCCACGAGAGGATGAGAGTGGTCCGGATAATCCAGGGTCTGGCCGAACGCGGTAAGCGTGTTCTGGTCGTCGAGCACGACCTGGCCATCCTAGACGTCCTGTGCGACCTGTTGCACGTGGTTTACGGTGAGCGGGCAGCGTACGGCATCTTCACCCCACCGCGCTCTACACGCACCGCGATCAACGCATATCTGGATGGCTTCCTGCCTGAGGAGAACATCAGGATCCGTGAGAAGCCGATACAGTTCCTGCGCGGGCGCACGAGGGGGGAGGAGGTCGGCATGCCAATTCTGAAGTGGGGTGACATCGAGAAGACGCTCGGCGATTTCCACCTCAAGACCGGCGAGGGCGAGGTCAAGTCGGCCGAGGTAGTAGGCGTCGTCGGCCCCAACGCCACCGGGAAGACGACCATGGTCAGGATCATCGCCGGCGAGATGGACCCCGATGAGGGCTGGTGCACAATGGACGCAAAGGTCTCCTACAAGCCCCAGCACGTCAGCGCCGACTTCGAAGGAACCGTGCAGGACTGGCTCGACACCGAGCTGGGCAACAAGTGGCGCGCCGGGGAGTTCCACACTCAAGTGGTGCGAACGCTACAGGTCGACAAGATGCTAGAGCTGCATGCCAAGAAGCTCTCCGGCGGTGAGCTCCAGGCGGTGAGCATCACCATCTGCCTCGGCAAGGAGGCGGATCTGTACCTTCTAGACGAGCCGAGTGCGCATCTGGACGCCAACGCCAGAATGGAGGCGGCCAAGGCCATCCGCAGGACCATGGAGGGCAACGAGAAAGCGGCAATGGTGATTGACCACGACATCTACTTCATCGACATCGTCAGCGACTCACTGCTGGTCTTCGAGGGCGAGGGCGGCAGCAACGGCGACGCCGTGGGCCCGCTCAGCCTTCGCAAGGGGATGAATCGCTTCCTGTCCGATGTCGATGTCACCTTCCGGCGCGACCACGACTCCCACAGGCCCCGAATCAACAAGCCCGGGAGCGTCAAGGACCGCGAGCAGAAAGCCAACGGCGAGTACTTCTACGTGGATTGAGGCGACCACTGGATTATTGAAT
>JAYZLU010000127.1:0-3808 GCA_036153975.1 Thermoplasmatota archaeon
GGAGCATCTCGACGGAGTCCTCATCGCCGCCTCCTACGTGTGCCAGCGACAGCCCGGTCCCCCGTAGCATGGATACCGTCTCCCAGGTTCCCTTGGCCCAGGAGGCTCGACCTATGCTGACCACGTAGCTGCCATCGGTCCCGATGTACGGGTTGCCCGCGTCGTCGGACGTCTCTGCTGGGAACTCGGAGGTGTCCACGCAAGGCCACAGCACCCCTGCATCGATCCCATAGGCCTCCTTGGTACGTTGCGCCGAGAAGCTCGAGTTGCTGCTGACCATCGACCCGGGGCGCTTCACCAGCGATTGCATCATCGCCTGGTCGCGACGCCTGGCCCTCGAAAGAAGGCCCTCGGTCAACGCGAGGTTCCTCTTCGGTGAGCCATCGACCAGCCTGTGGAGGGTGTCCTCGTACAGTCCCCTGTGGGGCTCTAGAAGGTGGAGGTGGATTCGCAGCCCGGTCGGTGCGTGGTCCAGCAGCGGCAGGCTGCCATCACCGCTCACCAGATGCACCGCGTCGGCCTCTGAGAACGCCTCGGCCAGCCCATCGCAGGACGACCATGCCTTCGAGGCGGTGCTGCGACCAGAGTCTAGGACTGTTGACAGCGAATCCGTGGGAAGGTCCCACGACTGGTCTGGGCAAATCAACGGAATTCCCTCGCGCATGCAGATCTCGTTCAGTTCGGGGACTGGGTGGATTGTGGCCATGCGAACCGAGAACAGCCTGTTGAGGGCGGGGAGCACCCTCATCAGGTCGCGCTCTCCTCCTCCCATGGCCCCGAAGGTGCCCTTGGCGACTAGCAGGACCGGCTTGTCAGCTGCCTCGCTCATGCTATCGCCCCACTACCCTTCGATAGACCTCGAGCACGTTGTCGGTGACGGATGACCAAAGGTAGGATTGTGAAGCTGCGATTCCACCGGCCCCCCATCCGGCTAGCCTGTCCGCATCGGCTCGAGCCACCTCGGTCATCGCCGAAGCCAGCGACGCGGGATCCTCCATCGTCACCGAGAGGCCGGAGCCGGCCTTGTCGACCAGCGCTCCGAGTCCGTTGACATCGGCCATGACTACTGGAGTTCCGGAGTGCATGGCCTCGAGCAGCACCGTTGGGAGACCCTCGAATCTCGAAGGGATGACGACTGCTGTCGCGTTCTCGTACAGCCATCGCTTCTCGGCATCAGAGACCAGTCCCAGGACCGAGACCGAACTCTTTGACTTCGCCTGCGCATGCCGCCCGTCCAGCCAATCCGCCAGCTCGCCCTTCCCAGCGATCGCCAGATCGAAGCCGGGCTCGCCATCGAACGCGTCCATGGCATCCATCAGCACGTCGACCCCCTTCTGCTCGCTGAGCCTGCCGACGAAGGCCAGCAGAGGCCTGCTAGAGTCCCTGTCTGCTAGCGCTGCGGGCGCTGCGGCAGCGTCCTCGACGGGCGAGAAACCGTTCGGAATCACATCGAGCCTGCCTTTGACGCCCTTGTCCCTGAGAAATTGCTCGAAGTGAGGCGTCAGGACGATCCTCGCGTCAGAGGCGTGCAACGTCCTGCGTCCCTGCAGGGCCCACCTGATTCGCTTTAGCAGCCTGCCCGTTGCTGTCCTCTTGATGTAGTCGTTGTGATAGGTGGTGACGACCGGCTTGCCGGCGCGTTGTGCCTTAGCCAGGGTCCTGCGAATCAGCACCGGGAGGGTGTCGTGGAGGTGAACCACGTCTACGTCGCCGAGGTCAAGGTCGCTGACCGAGACCACTGGGTCGACGCCCCCGAGAACGCGGCTCGGCGGGATTCGAATCACGCTGACACCCCCTCGCTCGAAGCGCTTCTGCTCGTGCGCGGGCACATCGGCGCACCAAACGGTCACTCGGTGACCCCGACGAACCAGCTCGCGGCCGATCTGCTCGACGTGCTGGTTCCCTCCCCCGACGTGTGGCCAGTACCATACATGGACCAGAAGCACGTGAAGCCGGTCCGACGAATGCGCTTCCATCGAGGTCCGACCCCACCCCCCGTTTGAAAACTCCCGCACCCCCGGACACCACTGACAACCTCGTTTTTAGTCCGGGGGGCGGTGCTGACATCGTGCTCAAGCGCGTCGCCCTAGCTAGAGGACTGGTTCCCAGCTCGGATACCGGCTACGACGCCAACCACGTAGTGGTGGAGAGCATGCTCGACAAGGCCAAGGTGCCCGGGTGGACCAAGGCGGCCGTTGTGGAGCACGTCGAGGACGCCTCACGTGGACACTCGAAGAGGGTGGCGGGGGTCGCGGCGGAGATGCAGGCCGACCTTCTCCACATCACGAGCCAAGAGCACGCCCACCTTGTACCGAAGGACTCCAGCGTCCCCGTGGTCGTCACTGTGCACGACCTGTTCGACTTCCGCCCGAGGTCGGTCGAGGCAGGCGACGTGGTGGTCCCGCTCGGCCAGAGGGACCCGTCTTCGGTCCAAGCCAAGCAGATACGAGCGGCCAGAGCTGGGATGGGACGGGCCGACCTGTTGGTCTGCGCGACCCAGATGGCACTGGAAGAGGCCTCGTCGCTGTTCCCGGACACCCGGGCAGTCGTGGTCAGGGACTCGATTGACGCGGAGCACTGGGACCCGACCAGGAACCCCCGGTCGCGAGGGATCCTCGGGGAGCACGATGACGAGGGCAAGCTCCTGCTGGTCTCGGTCGGCGGGGAGGACCCGCGGTGGCGCCATGCCTTCGTGAGAAAGGTCCTGGACTCACTTCCCGAGGAGGTCAGCGAGGACCTGCACGTCATACACATAGGAATCGAGGGACTCGACGGAGAGCAGGTGGCAGCTGCCTACCAGCACGCCGAGGCGATGCTGTACCCGGGAATTTCAGTTGGCTTCCACTGCCCCCCCGCCGAGGCGATGGCCGCTGGTTGCCCCGTCCTCGCATCCGACCTGCCGACCCACGCCGAGTTCCTGCCCGCCGATTGCATGCTGCCGGCCACTGACGTGGACAAGTGGGTCTCGGCGATCGTTGCGATCCACTCTGACTGGAGGCGCGCCGGAGGCGTCTCGAGGCACGTGGACGAGCAGCTCGTAGCCCACGCGGTTTCCGCCTCTGGCAGGAATGCGCATGGCGAAGCGCTGGGAAGGGCCTACAATTCGTGCTTCTTAGATAGTCGAGGGTCCACGACATAACGTGATGGAAAACCCCGATGTGGCCACTCCCAAGGTCCGCCGCTACGATATTGACTGGCTGCGAGTGATCCTCTTTGCCCTCTTGATATGGTTCCACTATGCGGTCTTCTCCCTTTGGCAGTTGAGGGGAGAGGAGACGGGCATCGAGGGTTTCAACCTGGCCCTTTTCTTCGTCATAGCAGTAATGCACCAGTGGAGGCTGGCTGCCCTATTCGTGATTTCTGGGATGGGGACTGCCTTCGCCTTCAGGAGGAGGACGTGGCAGACTTACCTGAAGGAGAGGGCCACTCGTCTGGGCATCCCTCTCCTATTCGGAACCTACGTGCTGTGGTTCGGGATCTTCGATCCCATAGGTACAACGAAGCTGCTATTCACAATATTTCCAGGTAGCGAGGCCATGCCCTATGGCCACCTGTGGTTCATCTACAACCTGCTGATCTACTCGGTCCTGCTAACGCCGCTGTTTGCGCACATCCGCCAAAACCCAGACAGCAGCATTGTCAGAGGAGTCAGGGGGGTCTTGGAGATGCCCGGGGGAATTGGGATCATGCTGATTCCCGCACTACTGCTGTCTGTGAATGGAGTCCTGTTCAAGCCATGGGGATTCGGCGAGGTCGGCATGGAGTGGGAGTTTCCCCGCTACCTGCTGTACTTCCTTTTCGGCTACCT